>NZ_AXAA01000028.1:0-27441 GCF_000472625.1 Caloramator sp. ALD01 | reverse complement strand
TTTAGAAAGAAAAGAATGCTTCAAATAAATATTATTGAGGATATAAGAGATGAGAGATTTACAATAGAAGATACCTGGAATAACCCAGTATTTGAAAAAACTTAATGCAACAATAAAATTGGAAATTAATTATTTAAATTTCTTGGGGTAGGGGGAGTTATAACTATTTTTATAATCTACAGGGATGGCGGAATACCATTTCTTCAATAAGATGTAATAAGATATAATTTCAGTAAAAATAAAAATTCTACTGGAATTTTACTGCGAAATCTCTGGATGAATTTATAATTGATTGACAAATGAAATTATTAATAATATAATTTTTATAATAAGATGATAAAGACTGTGAAGGGAAGAGTAGGCTTAAGAGAAGGTTAAAGCGAGCCAGTGGTGGTGGAAGACTGGTACTGGACTTAGGCTGAAGAACATCCTGGAGTCTCTTACCGAAATCCTTTGAGAGTAGACTAAGACGTCTGTGGAGCGTTATATCCACAAAGAGGTGGCCTTTTAGGCAATTTGGGTGGTACCGCGAAGATTGGCTCTTCGTCCCATTATGGGATGAAGAGCTTTTTATATGTAAATAATGAGTTATTATAATAAACATAAAAATAAAAGGAGGTAGCTTATGCAAACAGTAGAAGTAAAGCAACTCTATAGAGAGAGTGAAAAATATTTAAACCAAGATGTTAGAGTATCTGGTTGGGTTAGGACTGTGAGATCATCAAAGGCCTTTGGATTTATTGAATTAAATGACGGTACCTTTTTCAAGAACCTTCAAATAGTTTTTGATGAAAAGCTTGAAAACTTTAAGGAAGTTGAGAAGCTTCCAATAAGTTCATCTATAACTGTAGAAGGAAAGTTAGTTGAAACTCCAGGGGCAAAACAGCCCTTTGAGGTTCAAGCAACCAAGATTATAATAGAGGGTATGTCAAGTTCAGATTATCCACTACAAAAAAAGAGACATACATTTGAGTATTTAAGAACAATAGCACACCTAAGGCCAAGAAGTAATACCTTCTCTGCTGTATTTAGAGTACGTTCTGTTGCAGCCTTTGCTATACACAAGTTCTTCCAAGAAAGAGGATTTGTTTATGTAAATACACCAATCATCACAGGAAGTGACTGTGAAGGTGCTGGTGAGATGTTTAGAGTAACAACATTAGATTTAAACAATATTCCAAGAAAAGAGGATGGAAGCATAGATTTTTCAGAGGATTTCTTTGGAAGAGAAGCAAACCTTACAGTTAGTGGTCAGCTTGAGGCAGAAATATTTGCCCTTGCATATAAAAAGGTATATACGTTTGGACCAACCTTTAGAGCAGAAAATTCAAATACAGCAAGACACGCTTCAGAGTTCTGGATGATAGAGCCTGAAATGGCCTTTGCTGACTTGAATGATTATATGGATACAGCAGAGGATATGGTTAAGTATATAATAAGCTATGTACTTGAAAATGCACCAGAGGAAATGGAATTTTTCAATAATTTCATAGACAATACACTATTGGATAGATTAAACAATGTGTTAAATTCAGAGTTTGCAAGAATAACATATACAGAAGCTATTGACCTTTTAAAGAAATCAGGTAAAGAATTTCAATATCCTGTTGAGTGGGGATGTGACCTACAAACAGAACACGAAAGATATATAACAGAAGAAATATTTAAAAAGCCTGTGTTTGTAACTAACTATCCAAAGGATATAAAGGCCTTTTATATGAGATTAAATGACGACGGTAAGACTGTTGCAGCGGCAGACCTTTTAGTTCCTGGTGTAGGAGAAATAATAGGTGGTAGCCAAAGAGAAGAACGATATGATGTTTTAGTTAGAAGAATTGAAGAGCTTGGAATGAGAAAAGAAGACTACTGGTGGTATTTAGAGCTTAGAAAATATGGAGAAACAAAGCACGCTGGATATGGTCTTGGATTTGAAAGAATGATTATGTATTTAACAGGAATGGGTAACATTAGAGACGTTATACCATTCCCAAGAACACCAGGAAATTGTGAGTTCTAATATTGAAATAGAAATGAATATGTATTATAATATATAAGAAGTCACGAAGGCTTCATCAGAGTCTCTTTATTAATAACAATTAGCTTACCACGAAGGTAGGGCGTTTTGCTCTACCTTTTTTATTTTTAATGGCAGCCATATCACATATAACTTATTCCAATTTAAAGGAGGGTTCTTATGTCAAAAATAAAAAATTTAGTACTTGCAGCTTTATTTTTGGCACTTGGTCTTCTTATACCAAGTATATTTCATATGAGTGGTCTTCCAGGTAATGTATTCTTACCAATGCACATACCAGTTCTACTTTGTGGGTTTATATTAGGAGAAAAATATGGTGCACTTATTGGATTTGTTACTCCATTTTTAAGTTCTATACTAACTGGTATGCCACCTATTTATCCGGTTGCAGTTGCTATGGCCTTTGAGCTTGCAACCTATGGATTTATATCAGGATATTTATACAAGAAGAGAAGGGTAAGTTTATTTGCAGCATTGATTTCTGCTATGCTTCTTGGAAGATTGGTTTTTGGTACTGCAAATTATATTCTTTTAACATCAATGGGAAAAAAGTATGTTCTAAATATGTTCATAACTGCATCCTTTGTAAAATGTATTTGGGGAATTATTATACAGTTTATTGTAATTCCTTTTGTTGTGAAAATGATTGAAAAGTATAATCTTGTATAAAAATAAGGGAGCTATATTTGCTCCCTTATTTTTTCTATAAATACCTCTATGCATTCCTTTATGGATAAATCCTGTGTGTTAGGTATGTATATGCCGTGTTTTTGAAGAGGAATAATTAATTTTGTTGCAGGTGAATTAAATATTGCCTTTGAAACTGTGGATGTAACTTCTCCACAGATTCCACCAGCACAAAGTATTCCAATAGGGCCAATTATAAAGTTTATCTGATTATTGAGTATATATTCACTTATGTTTTTGCTTCCTATAATTCCTTCTTCTGCACCGGATTTTAGCATATTTTTAAGTGCTGTTTTGTTAAGACCTAAAGCAACAACTTTAACTTTATCTTCAAACTCCTTTTTTATTTTTTTTATAACTGCCTGACCAATTCCAGCACCTTGTCCATCGACAACTGCAACTATCATACAACCACCTCATAACTATAATACTATAAAAAATAAATAATATGAATTAAAATTTGAAAACAAGATTATAATTTAAATTTAAAGGTTATAGTATGTCCTATGATAGTGAAATTTATCTTGTTTAAAAACAATGTTGCAAACAAATTAAAATATGATAAAATAATATAGAAATAGAATATTTAAGACTATGACGAGGAATAGTAAAAGTTAGTTCCTTTTCAGAGAGGGAATGGTTGGTGCGAATTCCTAAAGGACTGATTTTGAACCCACCTCTGAGTTCTGCACCGAAGTTAAAGTAGGCTGCAGCGGTTTTTCCGTTATCCATTTGAGAGAATATGCATTTGCATATTAATTAGGGTGGTACCGCCGAAAGTTTGCCTCGGTCCCTTTTAGGGATTCGAGGCTTTTATTTTATCGAGAAAACAAAGGTTTTTTTAATTAATACATAAAAATTAAGGAGGAGATAATATGGCAAAGGAAAAGGATAAAAAGCTTGTTGAAGCGATAACATCAATGGATGAAGATTTTGCACAGTGGTATACAGACATAGTAAAAAAGGCTGAACTTATCGATTATTCAAGCGTAAAGGGATGTATGATTATAAGACCATATGGATATGCAATATGGGAAAATATTCAAAGGGATTTAGATGCAAGATTTAAAGAGACAGGACACGAAAATGTTTATATGCCTCTATTTATACCAGAGAGCCTCTTAAGAAAGGAAGCAGAACACGTTGAAGGTTTTGCACCAGAGGTTGCTTGGGTTACTCACGGAGGAAGTGAAGAGTTAGCAGAAAGACTGTGTGTTAGACCAACATCAGAAACTCTATTCTGTGAGCATTTTTCAAAGATAGTTCAATCATATAAGGATCTTCCAAAGCTATATAACCAATGGTGTTCTGTTGTAAGATGGGAAAAGACTACAAGACCATTCTTGAGAACAACTGAATTTTTATGGCAAGAGGGACATACTATCCACGCAACAGCAGAAGAGGCAGAAGAAGAAACAATTAGAATGTTAAATATATATGCAAAACACTGCGAAGAAGTACTTGCAATACCAGTTATAAAGGGGAGAAAGACAGAGAAGGAGAAGTTTGCAGGAGCAAGAGCAACCTATACAATTGAGAGCTTAATGCACGATGGAAAGGCACTTCAAACAGGTACTTCCCACTTCTTTGGGGATAACTTTGCAAAGGCCTTTAATATAAGATACCTTGATAAGAATGGACAATTACAGTATGTATATGAAACATCTTGGGGAGTTACTACAAGATTAATTGGTGCAGTAATAATGGTTCACGGTGATGATAATGGGTTAAAACTTCCACCAAGAATAGCACCAATTCAAGTTGTAATAGTACCAATTGCACAGCATAAGGAAGGTGTACTTGATAAGGCAAATGAACTAAAGGAAAGACTTTCAAAGGTTGTTAGAGTTAAACTTGACGATTCAGACAAGATGCCAGGTTGGAAGTTTGCAGAATACGAAATGAAGGGTGTTCCTGTAAGACTTGAGGTTGGACCAAAGGATATAGAAAAGAATCAAGTTGTACTTGTAAGACGTGATACGATGGAAAAAATTTCAGTTTCAATGGATAATTTAGAACAAGAAGTGTTAAGGCTTCTTGATGATATACACAATAATATGCTTGAAATGGCAAGAAAGAATAGGGATGAACACACTTATGTAGCAACAAATATGGAGGAATTTAAGGATATAGTTGAAAACAAGCCTGGATTTATAAAGGCTATGTGGTGTGGAGATAGAGAATGTGAGGATAAGATAAAGGAAGAAACAGGTGCAACTTCAAGATGCATACCATTTGAGCAAGAAACTTTAAGTGACAAGTGCGTATGCTGTGGAAAGATAGCAAAGCATATGGTTTACTGGGGAAGAGCATATTAAAAAAGTTCCATAAATAGTATTTAAGAATATTAATAAGCATATTTATTAGATGAAATTTGAAGAAGCCCCATAAAGGATTTTATATATGGCTCTTTTATAAGCCTTAGCAAATCTTGCTTTTCGGCTTTGAAAAGTCCGTAATTCGGCACAGGATGTGCCGAGCCGAGCAGTCATCAGGACGATGACATTGCGAGGGTAGGACTTTTTCAAACAAAGAAAAGCTTAGATTTGATTGGCGAAATAAACGAATGCCTAAGAAATCCTTTATGGGGCTAATTTATAAATACTCCAAGTATTTTAAAATCCGTTTTTTTAATTATATAGCTCCATCTCAAATATTCTTTTTATCTCATTTAAATCCCTTGTTTTACTTAGTGCTACAATTAGTTTTATTCTTGCTTTTTGTCCTGGTAGAGTATCACCAAATATTACGCCTAAATTTCTAAGTTCGCGTCCACCACCTGGATATCCATAGCTGTCAAGGACACGTCCTTCAAAACATCTTGAAACAACTACAACAGGAATTCCTAAGTCAATGGCCTTCTTAATCCCTGATACCATATTAGGAGGTACATTTCCTCTTCCCATTCCCTCTATTACAAATCCATCTGTTCCCTTTTCAATACAGTAATCTATTAAAGTGGAATCCATACCTGTCACGCATTTGATGAGCTGAACATTTGCATTTACATTGTCTATTTCGATATGTTGTTTTCTAATGCTGTTGCGATAGAATATGACCTTATTGCTGTCTATTATTCCAATTGGACCAAATAAAGGTGATTGAAATGCATTTAAACTCATTGAATTTCTCTTTGTAACTTCACTTGCACAGAAGAGTTCATCATTAAAGCATACAAGAACTCCTCTTCCCTTTGCTTCCTCTGAAATTGCTGTACAAATTGATGCTGCAAGGTTTGCAGGGCCGTCATATCCAAGTTCTGAACTATTACGCATAGCTCCTGTTACAATTATTGGCTTTTCAGAGTTTATAGTTAGGTCTAAGAAGTAGGCAGTTTCCTCAAGAGAGTCTGTTCCGTGGGTTACTACAACACCTGATATATCATCTCTATCAAGTATTTCCTTTATGTATTTTGATAGTTCAAGCATTTTTTCAGGAGTCATATGTGGCCCTGGAAGTTTAGAAAAAGTAAAGCTTTCAATTGAGGCAAAACCTTCAATACCAGTTACCATTGCCATTATTTCTTCTGAACTTAAGCTTGGCACTGCAGCCTGAAGTTTTGGATCTACCTTCATTGAAATAGTACCGCCATTAAATACAACAGCTACTTTCTTCATAAGTTTACCCCCTATAGACTTATTCTAATTTTATTATATATCATATATTTTTTTTATGCTACATTATATTTATGGTAGTTGTTAATGTAGTTTATAATGAAATTTACAGTATAATTTGAAACTTCGAGTGCATAGTAAATATCCTTTTCCATTGAAGGGGGAGCTGATGTATATTCTTTGTGCATATTGTTTATATAATTTATAAGATTATTTAGGGAGTAAACTTCAATGGGGCGGGAATCTCTTGAGGGGGAAATATATGATTTATTGTTTAATAATTCTTCAAAATGGATGTGAAGAGTCTTTTCATATTTAAGATGCAAAAACATATTATCAAATTTTTTGTTATTATGAGCATAGCAGAAGTAATCGCAAATAAAGTGTGTAATAATCCCAAGCTTAGTATAAAATTTTTTTATATTTTTATTGCTTGTAAAACTATGTTTAATAAGTTCTTCCAACATTTTTATAATATAATCAAAGGATTTATCTTTGTAGTGGGGGATAAAAAAGAAGGGGAGAGAATAATCTGGCTTTAAACATCCATTCAAGAAACATTCTTGGTCAACAGCAATATTAAAATTTTCAATAATATTATTAATAATTGATTTGCCTATTAACTTATGGGTTGCAGATAACATAACCTCACATCCTGTAAAATATTAATTCTTTAATTATATTTTATTTTCTCTAAGATAAGTCAGATTTAAGGTTAGGTTAAATTTAAGTTATTTATAAAAATTAATAAAAACCCCCCTGAAAATCTTCAGGGGGTATAAGTTTAATTTGTGTTATTTAATTCTAATATCTTTTTAATAGATACTCCACGGCTTCCAGAACCTTGGTTGTTTATTATAACAGTATTGGATTTTACTCCTTCAAATACTATATCCGACTCTGGAGAAAGCTTAAATGTTAGTTTTGCATCGTTTTTTATAGTTCCTTGGGCTCTTCTTAGTATTTTTACTTTAAATATAAATGTCTTTGATTCTCCTACGCCCATACTGTCAATATCAATATAGACTATTCCATCGCTTGGTTCACCTGTGTGGGTTACTGTACCTTCTGCATAGACAACTTCAATAAATTTTAAATCATCGTTTAGAACATCGCTTACATTTACATTATAAATTGGATTTGGTCCATTGTTTGTAATAACAAGTCTATATTCAACAAGCTGCCCAAGTGAACCTACGATGTTATTGGGTGTAAACTCCCCTTGTTTTGTTAAATTTCTCTGTTCCTTTGATAGACTAATCTCTGAGTTTGTTACATAAATGTTTGTGCAAATCTGAATTCCAGGGCCTATTTCCTCAGGGGATAGATACCATACTCCATAGGCACAGTTTTGCTGGGTATCTATTAAGGTTATAGGGTTTGGGTTTGCACTTAAAATAGATACATCAAAGGCGTAGTTATAATATTCGTCCTCCTCTGCATAGGCATAAGGTACAACAGGGAATACAACCTTTTGGGCTTCTATTAAAACAGGTTCTATTGGCTGTCCCATTAAAGTTGCATTTCCGACGTAGGTTTGGCCTATAGGGAGTATATCAGTAAACTGACCATTTACTACACTTGTTCCCTTTGGAAGTTTAAAGGTTACGGTATATCTTATGATAGTTCCTACTGTAGTGTAGTATATATCTGCAATTTTACTAACTTCAATATCAGGGAATTTTTGAATAACTTCGTTGGTATCTTCTTTTGGATAGGTTATTGGGGTTGTATTGTTTGTGGAGTATATAAAGCTTCCTTTATTTTTAGAGAATCCACCTGCAGGAATACCTCCCACAACTTTAACCCTAAATATTAGAGATTTTACTGTGTTTACTGGAAGTTCATCAATCGTCCATTGAATTTTTCGAAGTAGTGGGAGGTAGATTACTGTTCCAATAGGTGCATCATAGTATCCTGTATATTCTAAATAGGGTGATATATAATCTTCAATTACAATATTGTAGGCAGATGATGAACCGAAGTTGTGGACTGTTAATCTAAATTCAAGTATATCATCGGCTAAAACAGACATTAAATTAGTAGTATAACCTGTCTCTTGAGTAATATTTCTTTGGGTTTTTGTAACAAATACAAATGGCCTTGTTACTTCAACATCTACATATTTTTCTATCTTAGGGCTTAGTGTTCCTTCTTCATCTATTTCACTTGTAACTTTAATGATATTTCTTTGAGTTTCAATATAAGGTTCTAAGTTGTTTCCATCAAGTACCCTTGCATTAAATGATAATGTTATTTTCTTCTCCTCTAATGTTGCATCAACAAGTGGAATGTTAAATATGATATCACCATTAGAAAATATAGGAGTTAATGTTGTTGAGTTATAAATTGCAGGGCCTAAATAAATTTGTTTAGATGGCAGAGTATCTATTATGCTTATATTTTTAGCCTTTGTTCCATAGGGCACAGTTATTTCTATAAAGTAGGTTATTATATCTCCAACCTTAAAGGTATTATCTGATGCATATTTTAAAACACCAAGTTCACCTAAAACGGCATAGACAGTATTTGAAGTCTTTGGACCATAGTAAACAAGAGGTGTTGCACCTTGTATAGCAAAGGTTGCATTAAAGCTATTTGGAACTCTTTGTCCTGTAAATGCACCAGAGTTTACTATAAGGGCAATCACTGCCTTGTATTCGGTACCTGCAGGAATTGATGGGATAGTCCATTCAAGGTTTCCTGAAGAAACAGTTAGTGTTCCTGTGTCAATTGCAATTATACTGATAAATGATAATATAGGATTAATTATTTCAGTTGCAACCACATTAACAAGTGCATAGGTGTTGGGGTTATATACCTTAAGTTCATAATATACCAAGTCTCCAACGTTAACCTTTATATCATCGGTTGTAAATGGATTAAGTGGATTTGTTGTTGTATTATTTTGGGATTTTGTTAATATTAGGTTTGCATTTGATACATAAACGGTTGAGGTTGCTGTTTGCTGTGGACCACTTGGACCAAGTGGAGTGTATTTCCAATCAAGTTTAGCCGTATTTATTTGTCCTTGCTGAGGAGGTGCTGTGATACTGTTTATCTTTGCTCTGAACTTGTATTCAATGGAGACTTCTGCTACTTGGGCATCTATTTCAGTTTCAACAGGGAAGGTTAAAGTGGCAGCACCAAGATTTACACCATTTTTAGTTAGAGTAAATGGAACATAGCTCTGCTCTATTGGTAGTATATCGTTTACAGTTACATTATATATCTTTACTCCAAGAGGAACTGATACGTTTATTGTATATTCAACTTCTTCACCAACAAGGGCAGCATTTTTATCTACCTTTTTTGTAATCTCAGGGTAGGCGTAGTTGAAGGTTACTTTATTTGATAAAGCAGGGCCTAAAGTTTTTGGATTTACTGTATTTGTATCATATAGGCTCTCTGCAAAGTTTTCAACAGCCTCACCCGGTGTTGGGTTTGAATTAACTGTGCAGGAGAATATAAGTGTTTTTGCTTCTCCAACTGTTAAAGTAGATTCAGTCCAAGTAACTGTACCAGCAATGTGAGTTACAGTACCTGTTGGTGGAGGAGGTACTACTGAAGAAAATATTAGATAGCTTGAAAGTATATCGGTTGTTATAACATTAAAGGCATCTGCTAAACCATCGTTTGTAATTGTTAGTTTATAGTGTATTTCATCTCCTGCCTCAACATCAAAAATAGGATTTTTGGTGAAATCTCCGCCTTTTGTTACGTTCTTTTGCCACTTTTCAATCTTTATATGAGGGCTTCTAACCTCAACATCTACAAAGGTTGAAACGATAGGTGCAGATGGGCCTCCTTCAGTTAAGTTCCATTTTATAGAAGCACTATTTCTTTGCATTTCTGTATAAGGTGCCTCTGTCTTTCCATCTCTAACAATAGTTTTAAAGGAGTATATTAGAGTTGTTGGTCCATATACCGGAGCTGTCTCTTGATAGGTTATTGTATTTCCTACAATTGTTGGAGCTACAGGGATTGTATTTCGTGTAAAGCTACCTATTACATATTCCTGCTTTGATGGGAAAACATCAGTTAATAACAAATTGTAGGCAACAATATTTTCAGGAACAGGAATGGTTATAGTGTAGGTTATTTCATCTCCTATCTTTGCAGGATTTGGTACAGCCTCCTTGGTGATAGTGAGTGCAGGTATATTTATGGTTGTAGTATTTGAATCTGCATTATAGGTTACAGGGTTTACATCATTTGAATCATAGGTTGAGGTTGCCTTGTTTGTTATTGAGCTTGAGGCTGCAATTGGGGATTTTATTTTAACTGAGAATTCAAGGGTTGCCGAAGAACCATTGTTTAAAACAGGTATATTCCAGTTAATTGTTTCAGGAGGTCCTGCAGAGTAGGATGCTGTTCCAGATGATGCACCTATTATTGAGATAAATTGTAAATTAGAATCTAAAATATCACTAAGGTTTATATTATAGGCAGGTGATGCACCGTTTGAGTTAATAGTTATCCTATAGTATATAGTATCATTTGGATTTGAGGTTATTGGGTTTTGCGTATAGCTTCCACCTTGTGTAAAGTTTCTTTGTTCTTTTGTAACTACGATGTTTGGGGTTCTTACTGTTATATTTAAGTTTGAGGTTCTATTTCTAATTAAAGGTCCTCCAGATACAAGTGCCCAGTCTATTCTTGATTGATTTTGTTGAGTTTGGGTATATGGTGGGGTATGGTTTCCACTTATTACCCTTGCAATAAATCTATATTTTATAGTTATTGGATTTGGATAGGAATAAAGGTCTGGTTCTGTAGGGAATGTTACCACTTGCCCAACAACAGAAGGAGTTATAGGTGTAATAGGACCTTCATCCTGCTGTCTTGTTGCAGGGCCAATATAGGTCTGTCCTGTTGGTAGTGTATCCCTTGCCCTTAGTGAATATACATAAACACCATAGGGTATTGTAACAGTTAGGGTATATTCTATATCATCACCTATTTCAGCCTGAAGAAGCGATGCAGTTTTTACAAGTGTTAAGTTTGGAGCAATAAGGTTAACGGTATTGGAGGTGCCGCTGTATTCAACACCATAGCCATTGTTGTTGGTATTATATATAAATGTTGCCTTATTTGAAGTTGATGAGTTCGCGGCAAAGCCAGGTAAAGTCTCTACTCTAAAGGTTAGTGTAGCCGACTGACCAAGTGGAAGCTCAGGAACTGTCCAAGTTACTGTTCCCATTGAATAGGTTGGAGTACCTAATGTTGCATTGAAGCTTAAGGGAACAAAGCTTAAAAGTGGATTTAATACATCTGTGACGATGGTGTTATAGGCTGTTTCAAGTCCGTTGTTGGTTACGGTAATTCTATACTCAATAATATTTCCTACATTAAAGCTTAAATCTGCAGTTCTAAAGGTTCCATTTTGGGTGTAGTTTCTCTGTTCCTTTGTGGCAATGATATTTGGAGTTCTTACTACTAAATTTTGAGTTACTATCTCTGGGATTGCAGGAGTTCCTTGTGTATCAACATCCCATTCAACCTTTGCAGTGTTAGGTTGGTTTTCACTAAATGGTGATACGTGTGCAGCAGAAATAACTCTAATATCAAATGAATAAATTAGCTTAACTTCATTGGCTGTTGCATCTATTATTGGTATGGTTGGAAAGACTACATTTGGTGGTGTAACAGTAGGTGTAATGGGGATACCGTTTAGTGTTGCATTTCCCACATAAACCTGTTCAGGTGTCTTATAGGTGTCTGTTACCTTTACGTTATATGCTATAGTTCCTTTAGGGATAGTTACTTCAAGTATATAGGTTGCAATATCTCCTACTTTAACAAAGGCAGGGTTTATAGTTTTAACTATTTTTAGTCTTTCGGTCTTTAGAATTGTTGAATCCTCAAAGGGGTCTCCAGGATATTGATAGGACATATCCATCTGTGAATAAGGTCTTGTAAGGATGGCTTTGTTTATATAAACCTGACCGCTTACTACAGAGTTTGTAACTAAAACTTCATAACTAAAGGTTAGACTATCCCCAGGTGCAAGTTTTCTTATAAGCATTGAAACGTTTTGTCCAACAAAGGTTGGAGTGTCATAGATTCCTGTACCTGTAATAGTGTAGTTTCCATTATATACAAGACCGTCGGGTATTACATCTGTTAATGTCATCATAAAGGCATCGGTTGTAAGGTTATCTAAGGTTTGGGTGTTTTTAATTGTTATGGTATAGGTGTATACTTCTCCAGCTTTAATAGCATTTACATTAGGACCTGAAACAGATTTATCAAATTCGATATTTGGTGTTCCAAATTTTACCTCAATCTGGTCTCTATCGCTATAGGAAAGTGCTAAACTATTTCTTCCTGCAAGTTTTGCAAGATTATTTTTTACAGTATTCAAAGGTATATCTAAAACAGGAATTTTAAAGGTTGCAGTCCATATTGTGCCACCAGGTAAATTACCTAAAGCCCATCTAAAACCATTTGGCGATACTGTATAAGGGCTAAAGGGCCCAGGTAAAGTTCCGCTGTAGGTAATAGATGATGGTGGCAAAGGTCCCATATTGTATGGGGCATAATCGTCTATCTCTATATTAAGCTGGGTAGCATTTAAAGTTGATGCATCATAGTTTATAGAAAATTCTACTAAGTCACCAGGTGATGCAACAGAATATGGTTTTGGAGTACCGTCTTTGTAGTAGTATCCAAGAATTTGCTTATCAATAAAAGGTTTTTTTATAAATGAAGTGACTGAAGAACTATCTGGTGTCTGCCAAAGTGTATTTGAGTTTATACCATTTACGTTTGAATTGTTTGTCAAACTATCGTTTGATGCAACAGGGCTACTATCTACATAGGTTGCTTTAGTTAGTGTTTGGAATGTTATTGTACCTGTTGTACCGGCTGTTAGATTACCTAAATTCCAAGTTAGTGTGGTTGTTCCATTTGGATTTATTGTAATAGATGAAGGAGATGGATTTGCTGAGCCTAAAACGTATTCCATCCCGTCAGGAATTACATCTACAATTACAACATTGTTTACGTTGTCGTATTGATTTACTTTATAAACAAGTTTATATGAATTTGTAAGTCCTACGTCTGTAATAGATGAACCTAAAATGGATTTATCTATTGTTATATCCTTTGCAATAGTAGTTAGGTTTGCAGTTACAGGGCCGGATAGACCATCTAATATTGCAGTATTTATTAAAGGAGTATCGTGGGGTATCTTACTACCAGAGTTTTCAACACATCCTGTAGAGTATTTATCCCATATTGCTACATCAAAGTTTATTATATTTGTGCTTCCAGCAGAAAGTGTTTTGCTTCCCCAG
The DNA here is from genome assembly GCF_000472625.1 of Caloramator sp. ALD01. Taxonomy (NCBI): domain Bacteria; kingdom Bacillati; phylum Bacillota; class Clostridia; order Eubacteriales; family Clostridiaceae; genus Caloramator; species Caloramator sp. ALD01. The sequence continues at coordinate 13,804 of NZ_AXAA01000028.1, read as the reverse complement.
TCAATTATTGTATAGTTTTTGCAGTTTGGAGAAGGTGAGGGTACTGTAACGGTTGGGGTTAAAAAGCTTGATGCGTTAGGACCGGTTGCAGTAATATTATTTAAATATCTAATTCCATTTGGAAGATTGTCTATTAATGTTATATCAGATGATTCACGAGTGTTGTTATCAAGTATCAATGTGTAGGTAAATGGCCAAAGAGGATTTGGTGTTGGAATTAGTCCTGCACCCTTTGGCATTTTACCGGGACCTTTTTTAATTAGGTTGTATCTTAATGGGATTATATTATTTGTGACACTTTTTATAATTTCTATATTACCAGGGTCGTCGTTTCCTCTTGGGAGTGTATCAACCTTTGCAGTTAGGTTTAAATTTGGAACTGGTATATCAAAGGGAACTGGAAGTGATGTGCTTCTAAAGGTTTCATCCGACTTTATTTCAACAGATATGGTGTAGTTTAGCTCATTTGGAGCAAGATCCTTAATGTTAACCCACTTTACTGTGATTGTACCGTCAAGATTGGTTATAACTTCTGTAGGAGAAATGCTACTTGAGTAGAATGAAAAACCATCTGGGATAGTTAGTTCAACGTATAGGTTGTAGCCTCTATCCACAAGGCTTGTGTTTGAGAAGGTAAGGTTTAAGGTAGAAGTTTTTCCAAGTACAATCTTTAAAGGTTGTGGCGACATATTTGCTACAAATTCAGATGGAGATAGTGCCATATTTACCCTCCATTATTATTATTTCTCGTATTATTATATTCATTATTTATATTTATGATGAATGGGAGAATATTGGTTTAAAATTTTATAGAAGACTTTTTATTTTGTTAACATATAATAAAATAAAGCAAGCTTAAGGAATTTGTATTATGAGTATATGTTTTCTTTTTTATTTAGATGGAAATAACGAAATTGAACCTGAAATATATAATGCCTTTGAGAACCTTCTTAGGTTTAAATCAAAGGAAGTTGAGCTTTTTATTGAAGTTGGAAGGGAGAATAGGGAATTTGTTAAGGTAATAAGGCCCTTTGAAAATATACATTATGATAAAAATTTATGGACTGGTGTAAGAAGGTACCATATAAGGGATGGATATGTAGAATACTTTGATTTAGGAAAAAGGAATATGGCACACCCTAAGGAATTATATGATTTTATATGTTGGGGATTAAAGGTATGTAGGGCAAAATACAATGCACTTGTTATTGCCTCCCACGGTTTTTCCTTTGTAGGAGGAATTACAGATTTGACCTTTGATGTTCCCTATGTTATGCCGGTAGAGGATATGAGCTATAGTATAAATAAAGCTCTTTTAGATTGCAGAAAAGGTTTAGATCTGCTTTTTTTGGATATGTGTTATATGAACTATATAGAGATACTTTATGAAATCAAAAAAAGATATGACAATATAAATTATATTTTAACCTATTATGGTGAAGGGGATTTTGGTGGAATTGATTATATAAGTTTTATTGAAAATTTTTATAGTCTTATTGAAAGGAATAAGGATTTTTTATATTTTATGGAGAGGGATAATTTAATATTAAGTAGGCCAACAAAATCAAAGGTAAAGGATATTAAGTATTTTTGCAATGCCTTTGCAGAGGAATGTATTTTAAAGGGCTATAAGGATATAGAAGCTGTAAAAAGGGATATAGGTCTTTTAGAGATATATAAAAAAATAAATAATATAGTTTGCTTTAAATCAGAAAATTCCAGAGGAGTACAGATAATAGACTTTTATATAGATGAATTGTATAGAATATATAGAAATTTAGCCTTCTCAATTAACAATAAGTGGATAAATTTAATATCAAAGGATTTTAAGGAATGTAGTGTTCATAATATAAATTTTTTACCAAAGAGGCTCACGAAATCCGCAATCCTTGGTCTTATATTATCATTAAATGGAGGTATTGATATAAAAGAAGCTACAAATATTTTAAATAATGTTGTTAAGGTTAAAGGTTGGAATATTTGATTTAAATTTAAAGACATATTTAGCTTTACTTGAAGCAAACTAATATTAAGAAACAAAGGGAGGTGTTTATATGCCTCATATAAAGGATAATCACAATGAGTGTGAAGGACAGGACAGTCTAAAGGAAGTCAACGCAAGAAGAGTTGACCAGCTGATAGATTTAGTTGAAAAGCATACAAGGACAGAGAGACACCTTGAGGAACACTCAAATATTACCGATTTGGATGAGATTAAGTATGTCCTTGAACTTCAAAGACACAGAGAGGAACAAATTAAGCACTTAAGAAATTTAATTGCATATGGAAAAGATGATGATTTTTACAAGAGGGAAGTAGAAAATATTGAAAAGAATTTAATCTATACAGAACATTACCTTGACCATAACAAGCATAATATGGACGAATTTACGCTACAAAAGACAATGGAAAAACAGGAGCACAGAAGGGAGCAGCTTGAAAACCTAAAGCATCTGCAATAGGTGGCCTATGCCACCTATTTATCATATAGACATAAATTGGTTATAATGCTAATATTAAAGGTAAATAATACAGTAGGTGATTTTTATGATAAGAAGTAAAAAGGTTGATTTTTCAAAGGTGTATTCTAATTTAGATGAACTAAAAAATGTATTTAGTCAGTGTAAAGATAAAATAGTTGTTGCATATTTATTTGGATCAGCTCATAGAAGACAAGTTACGCCTTTAAGCGATGTTGATATAGCAATTCTTATAAATAAGGACTATGAGGATATAATTAATGAAATAGAAGAAAAACTGTATGAGGATTTAGTAAGATGCTTAAAGACTGACGAAATTGATTTAGTTTGTTTAAATAGAGCTCCTCTAAGCGTTCAATATGGAGTAATTAAGGATAAAGAAATATTATATTTTTCAGATAAGCAGAAGGTTGTTGATTATGAAACAAGTGTTATAACAAATTATTTAGATATAAAACCTATACGAGATTTTTTAAATTTGGAGTTTTTAAAAAAGGTGGGAATTTAGTATGGATGAAAAATTAATTACCCAATTAAGGTTATTAAAAAAGTATATGGATATGCTAAAAAAAATTGCATCCCGTAATAAGGAAGAGTATTTATCTGATGAAATATTAAAGGGAGCTGCGGAAAGATATCTTCAGCTTTCTATAGAAACTTGTATAAACATAGGAAGTAGAATAATATCCTTAGAACAATTCAATAAAAATATATCTGCACCAGAAACCTATGCGGATGTTTTTGAAATATTAAAGAATATAGGTTTATTGGATGAGGAATTTGCTAAAAACTTAAAAAATATGGCTAAGTTTAGAAATAAATTAGTTCATATGTATTGGGAATTAGATGATGAGTTTGTATTTAACATAATAAAAAATAATTTGAGTGATATAGAAGAATTTATGAAAGTTTCTGCAGAGTACATAAAGAATAACTCACATATATAAATGTGGCAGGTTGTTGAAAAAGTTACATACTGATTAGCCCCATGAAGGATTTCTTAGGCATTCGTTCATTTCGCTAATAAATTCTAAGCTTTTCTTTGTTTGAAAAAGTCCTACCCTCGCGATGCCATCGTCCTGATGGCCGCTCGGCTCGGCATGTCCTGTGCCGAATTACGGACTTTTTCAAAGTCGAAAATCTAAGAATTGCTAAAGCTTATGAAATATGCCATTTTGAAATCCTTTCATGGGGCTTTTTCATACTTTAGCTAACAATTAGGTTTGTCAACAATCTGTCACATATATAAATATGGGTTATTTTTTATTATATTGAAAAAATTAAATATATATGCTATTATAAATATACCCCCACAGGGTGGGGGAGGGAGGAGGATAATATGAATAAAGAAAGAGAAGAAGCAAAAAAATATTTAAAAACCGCCAAAGGACAAATAGAGGGAATACTCAAAATGATAGATGAGGGAAGATACTGTATAGATATCTCAAATCAAATAATTGCAGCGGAAAAGCAGATAAAAAAGGCAAATATGTTAATTTTGAAGGGCCATTTAAATAGCTGTGTTAAGGAGGCCTTTTTAAATAATAATGGAGAACAGAAGGTAGATGAAATAATAGATGTTTTTGATAAATTAACAAGGTAGGTGGATTTATGAACAATAAATTTAAAATAACGGGTATGACCTGTGCAGCCTGCTCAAGGGCTGTTGAAAGAGCTGTAAAAAAGTTAGATGGAATTGATAAGGCAGAGGTTAACTTGGCAATAGAGGAGCTTTATGTGGAGTATGATAAGACAAAGATAAATGAAGAGGATATTATTAGGGCTGTAGAAAGGGCAGGTTATGGAGCCTCCTTAAAGAATATAAAGCAGGTTACTTTAAAAATAAGTGGTATGACCTGTGCCTCCTGTGCAAAGACAATAGAGAGGGTGTTAGGGAAGGCAGATGGTATTTTAAGTGCAGAGGTTAATTTTGCATTAGAGAAGCTGTATGTAAAGTATGACACATCAAAGGTAAGACTATCTATGATAAAGTCAATTGTTAAAGGGGCTGGATATGATGTAGTAGAAGATGTTAAAGAAGAAAGTCAAGGGGATAAAAAAGAGGATAAATCCTTAATAAATTTAAAGATTGCAGCAACTTTTACTATTCCTCTTTTGTATATAGCAATGGGGCATATGCTTAATTTCCCAATACCAGATATAATACACCATCATAAACATCCATTAAATTTTGCACTTGTTCAACTAATTCTTACCTTACCTACAATTTATGCAGGAAGAAGGTTTTATACTGTAGGATTTAGAAATTTAATTAAGCTATCGCCTAATATGGATAGCTTAATTGCAATAGGGACTTCGGCTGCTATAATATATGGATTGTTTGCTATATATCAAATAGCAATTGGAAATACCAATTATGCAATGGAGTTATATTTTGAGTCGGCAGCAACAATAATTACTTTAATACTCCTTGGTAAATATTTAGAGGCAAGGGCAAAAAATAGAACCTCAGAAGCAATAGAAAAGCTTATAAATCTATCACCAAAGATGGCTACGATAATAAAGGATAATAGGGAAATTGAGATACCAACAGATGAGGTAGAAGTTGATGATATGGTTTTAGTTCGTCCTGGTGAGAGGATACCTGTTGATGGAGTTGTAATTGAAGGAAAAACGACAGTAGATGAATCAATGCTCACCGGTGAGAGCATACCGCAGCTTAAGGAAGAGGGCTCTAATGTTTTTGCAGGTAGTATAAATAAAAATGGTTCAATAAAATTTAGGGTAACAAAGGCAAAGGAGGATACAGTTTTAAGCCAAATAATTAGACTTGTTGAGGAGGCACAGTCTAAAAAGGCACCTATTGCAAGGCTTGCTGACATAGTGTCTGGATATTTTGTGCCTGTAGTTATTTTAATTGCAATAGTATCTTCGGTTGCTTGGTACATTGGGACAAAGGATACAGTATTTTCTTTAACTATATTTATTTCTGTACTTGTAATTGCCTGTCCTTGTGCTTTAGGCCTTGCAACACCGACAGCAATAATGGTTGGCTCTGGCAAAGGGGCAGAACTTGGGGTGCTTATAAAATCAGGTGAGGCACTTGAGATGCTTCATAGGGTAGATGTAGTTATACTTGATAAGACGGGTACTATAACTGAGGGAAGGCCTTCAGTTATAGATTTAAAGCCTATTTTTATAGATGAAGAAGAGCTTATTTCCTATGCTGCCTCAATAGAGAGACTTTCGGAACATCCTCTTGCTGAAGCAGTATATGAATATGCAAAGGATAAGGGAATAAAAATATATGATGTTGAGGATTTTAAAAGTATTACAGGTCACGGAGTATATGGAAGAATTCGGGAGAGGGAAATTTTAGTAGGTAATACTAAACTTATGAAGGAATATGGTATAGATATATCAAATGTAGAGGAATATATAGAAGATATATCAAAGCACGGAAGAACGGCAATTATAGTTGCAATAGATAATGAGGTTAAGGGTGTAATTGGAATTGCAGATAGGGTAAAGGAAAACAGCAAAAGGGCAATAGAATTAATAAAAAATATGAAAAAGAAGGTTGTTATGCTAACAGGGGATAATTACCTTACAGCAAAGGCAATTGCAGGCGAAGTTAAGGTGCACGAATTTATTGCGGAGGTTCTTCCTCAAAATAAAGCAGATGTAGTGAAGGAATACCAAAGCAAAAATAAAAGGGTTTTAATGATTGGAGATGGAATAAACGATGCACCAGCCCTTGTTCAGGCGGATGTAGGAATGGCAATAGGTTCAGGTACAGATATAGCAATAGAGTCAGCAGATGTTGTTTTGATGAAGAGCGATCTTTTAGATGCAGCCTATGCAATAGAGTTAAGCAGAAAAACCATAAAGAACATTAAGGAAAATTTATTCTGGGCCTTCTTCTATAATGTCATAGGTATACCTGTTGCAGCAGGAGTGCTTGTACTATTTGGTGGCCCAAGACTAAATCCTATGATTGCAGCACTTGCAATGAGTTTTAGTTCTGTTTCTGTTGTTTTAAATGCTTTAAGATTAAAGGGCTTTAGGCCTAAAAGATAAAGGAGGAGTAAAAATGAAAAAGAAGATTAATATTCAGGGAATGAGCTGTATGCATTGTGTAAGACACGTTGAGGAGGCATTATCAGAAATAAAGGGGATATCAAATATAGAGGTTAACTTGCAGGGCAAATATGCAGTTTGTGATGTGGATAATGTGGATGATAAAGAGATAATCCAAAAGGTAGAGGAATTTGGATATAGTGTGGTTTCAATAGATAAGATGTAAAAAGCACCTAATATTAGGTGCTTTCCTTTACTTTATCAAAAACTATAAAAACTAATGCCTGCATAACAAATACTGTTGCAGAAATTATGAAGGTTAGTGAATATCCTAATTTTGTATATGAAATTATATTTCCTGCTAAATATGAGGATATAGAAACTGTTATGTTACCTATAAGAACAACTATGCTGTTGAATTTAGCCTGATGTTCCTCATTTACCGCATTCATAAAAATAATGTTTTCAATAGGTACAGTTATATTTATCAGCACAGACCTTATAAGGAAGAATAGACATAATAAAAAGGTTATAAAATTTAGGCCTGGATTTAAAAGAACAAACAATAAAACAAAGGGGAATGATAATAACTTGGCAAAGGTTATGGTCTTAAGCTGACCAATTTTTTTAGCTATTATAGGGGAAATAATCATAGCTAAAAGGTTTCCAAGCATATTAAAGTTATTTATAAAAGCTGCAGTGTCAGTTGAATAATTCATTTTATTTATTAAGTAGGTTGTATAGTAGGGTATTATCATTCCCACTGCAAAGGCACCACAAAATGTGTATAGTAAAATAAATTTCATTTTTTTATTTATTTTAAGTTTGTTGTTTTTCCTGATCCTATCTTCAGATTTTTTAATTGAAGTTATAAATAGAGCAGGTATGGAGGCAAATAAACTCAAAAAAGCCATTATAATTAATGTGGTGTTGAAACTATATAATTTTATTATTTTCCCAGAGAAGTAGTTACCTAATAAATTCATAAAGGTAGCGTATGTGAATATAAAGCTAAATAATTTAATTGTATCAAAGCCATTGCTGTTTTTAATTAAAAAGGGCGGTTTTATTACAACTATTGCAGATATACCCATTGCATATATCGATGCAGCAATTAGTATTGAAAGTTTTCCAATAGAAAACATATAGAGTATACTTGATACAAAACATAGAACTCCTGTTGAAGCAAATATGTACTTATCCTTAATGTGTTTTGACAATATACCCACTATATATGCAAATAGAGCAAAACTTATTGTTTGTGTAACAGTTACAATACCTAAAAAGCTTTCATTAAATCCTTTAGATAAAATAAAGGGACCTATAAAAAATGAATAGAAACCAAAATATATTCCGATAAATAATTCGATTAATAGGTATAGCAATATATTTTTGTTTATATTTTTTACTTTTTTAATCATATCCAAAATCCTTTCTCATTTAATTACAGCTTTATTTTAGCCAAATTAAATAGAAAGAACTATTTATATATTATCTTCTACTTGTACAATATTATCTTTTTGCGTTCACAGGAGGGGCTATGCCCCTTATATTTTTTGTATACTCTATTAAAGTATGCTGTACTTGAAAAACCTACCATTAACGCGATTTCTGTAATGGGTTTATTGGTGGTATTTATTAAAATTTCAGCCTTAGAGCATCTATAAAAATTAAGATATTCAAGGAAGGTTTTACCCATCGTGTTTTTAAAAAATCTACAAAAATAATTAGGAGCAAAGTTAAGCATTGATGCAGCTTCGTTTATAGTAATATTTTCGTTGTAGTGTTCATCTATATATCTTAAAAGTTTTTCTAATCTTTGAAGGTTTTCTTTATGCTTTTTATATGAGATTTCATTTTTAGATGTTGTTTGGGAGTAGGCAATAATTGAGGCTAAAATTTTATAGATACTTCCTCTAATATCAATTTCATAACCAAGGGGTTTTTTATTATATTTATTTATTATATCCTCCATATAATGTCGTATTGTTTCTATATAATCTATGTAGTTTTTATCCTGTTTTATTATTTTATCATCATCGTTAAAGGGAAATAGTTTATTAAATTCAATAGGAAGGTCTGTTGCTATGTTTGTATCAAATTGAAGTACAAGGTACTTAGAGAAACCATATATGGCGTGGACATCTAAACTGTTTAGGAGTACTATTTCACCATCTTTTATATCGTAATAGGAATTATTTATTTGTATTTTTGCCTCTCCCTCTAAAAGATATAGTATTTCTATAAAATCGTGCCAGTGGGGTGGAACATATGTACACGTTTGATTAAGTTCTGTTATAAATATCTTTATAGGCAGAATTTTATTTCCAAGCTGTGCTATTTCTTTAAATGGTTCCATATTAATCATCTCCATAAATAGTGTTATAATAATCATATGAAAAAATTCGACAATAATTGCAATATTCCTTTATAATTGATATAATTTATTTTTGTGAAGTTTAAAAGAAGGGGCGAATATTGTGGAGAAAACATTTGATGTTGCAGTATTTGGTGCGGTCTTTGTAGATATAAAGGGTTTCCCAAGAGATGTGTTAAATCCAAAGGGAACTAATATAGGAAGTGTAAAGTTTAAACACGGTGGAGTAGCAAGAAATGTAGTTGAAAATTTTAGTTATATGGGACTTAAGACAAGATTTGTATCAATTGTAGATAATAGTGCACTTGGTATGGAGGTTTTAGCAAGACTTAAAAACGAGAAAATCGACACAGAATATGTTGATATTGTGGATAAAGACGGTATGGGTATGTGGCTTGTTGTATTAAATGAAAAGGGAGATATAGCAGCCTCAGTATCGCATCAACCAAATTTAAAGTATCTTTATAACATAATTGATAATCACGCTGAGGATATTATAAGGGGTTGTAATAGTGTTGTATTAGACCTTGATTTTGAAGCAAGTTACATTGAAAAGATAATAAATTTAGCAAAAAGATATAATAAGAGGGTTTATGCAGTTATAGGACATCTTGATGTAGTAAAGAGAAATAAGCATCTATTTAATAAGCTTGATTGTTTAATATGTAATAACATTGAATTTGAACTTATAGCAGAAAAGACATTTGATACAAAGGAACAGGTATTAGATGCTTGTAAGGAACTTACAAAGAATGGACTTAAAAAGATAGTTGTTACAATGGGGAAAAAGGGTTCTGTTTTTTATGATGCTGAAACTAATGAAGAGGGATTTGTTGATATTGTACCAGTTAATGTTATTGATACAACAGGTGCGGGAGACTCCTTTTTTGCAGGAACAGTTTACGGACTAATTAGTGGATATAGTTTAGAGAAATCTGTTTGTATTGGAACGCGTATTGCAAGTTTGACTATAAGCTGTAAGGATAGTACAAATCCAGAAATAAAGCAGAAAATGCATATTATAGTTGTCTGAGGGCTAAACTTAAGCCCTCAGATTTTACCTGACCTTAAAATGGATATAAGAATCCAAAGACCTAAGATACCTGCTACAATATAACCAGTAACTCCAAGTATTGATATGCCATAAATTTTTGGCCCAATATTTGTGTTTAATATTAAAGATGAACCTATGATTAAAGATGAGGTTATTATTGCAAAAACTAATCTATTTACCATTTTATTAAGTTCGTGTATAGGTTTAGATAAATTTTTGTGTTCAAGCTGTACTTTGGTTCTGCCTGCATTGACATTGTTTAGCAGCTTATTTATGTTATGTGGTAAGGACTTTAATTGTGAGTTTAAATTAATAATTTCAAATATCAAATCATTAAAGTTGGGGAATATTTTTGATGGATACTGCTCTTTGACAAATGGAATTGCAATATCCAATATTTTTATATTAGGAGATATTTTTGCAACAACACCCTCTAAAATTACAAGTCCTCTGATTAAAAGGGTTAAATCCTTTGGAAGTCTAATATTATTTCTCTTGGCAACTTCAAATATTTCCTCAAGCATTTGAGATATTTTAAGATTTTCAAGGGATGTTGTTAAGTAGCTAACAAAAAGATAATCAATATCTTCATATAGTTTACTCCTATTTATATATCCCTTTTTAATTCCAATATTTAAAAGGGCAGAAATCATTTTATCTATGTCTCTAAAGGCGATTGAAAGAATTACTTCATTCAGCGATTCCTTCATAGACTTTGAAAAACATCCGACAATCCCAAAATCAATGTAGTATATTTTATTATCCTTAACAATTAGATTGCCTGGATGGGGGTCGCCGTGGAAAAAACCATCGGCAAAAATCTGTTTAAAATAGGATAGAGCAAGCTTTTTACCTAAGTCCTCTAAATCATATCCTTCGTCCATTAGATTTTCTATATTATCTATTTTGATTCCATCTATATATTCCATAGTAAGAATTCTTTTGGTTGTTAAATCCCAATAAACATATGGGCAAGAGACAAATTTAACATTTATATTGTTGTTATAAAATTTATCTAAAGCTTTAGCTTCATTTATAAAGTTTAGTTCCTTTTTTGTGGCTTCTTCAATTTCAGACAATGCCTCCTTAGGATTTATAAGGGCATCATTAAATTTAGCATTAGTAAACCTTAGTATTCTTTTGAGTATTTCTATATCAAGCTTCATATTTTCTTCTATATTAGGTCTTTGGAACTTGACTATAACTTCTTTTCCATCTAAAAGTTTTGCACGATGAACTTGAGCTATTGAGGCTGAAGCAAGAGGTTTTTTTTCAAAATATGAAAAGTGCCTATTAAGAGGAACACCAAATTCTTGTGTAAATATGTCATTAATTTCTTCGAAGGGAATTTGCATTACATTATCCTGGAGTCTTTCCAATTCCTTTATGTATTCATAGGGAAGAATATCAGGACGGGTACTTAAAATCTGTCCTATTTTTATAAAAGTTGGGCCAAGTTCCTCAAAGGCTCTTCTTAAATTTTCGGGTGAAGGTGTTTGATTTTTTATTTTACTATCAACTATATATCCAAATCCATATTTGGCAAGTATTTTTACTATTTCTCTAAATCTATGCAATGTATTTTTTTTTACCATATAATCATTCCTTTTAAATAAGCAAAAGGTTTATAACCTTTTGCTTATTTTAGTTTAGATTCTAATTCTTCAATTTTTCTTTTTAATTCATCCAGTTCAGACTTAGTTGCAAAATTCATTTCTCTTAAAAGTTCGGACATATCTTCCTTGGTTAATGGCTTAAACTCTGCAGAAACCTTCTCGGTTTTTTCCTTTACGGTTCTCTTTAATTCTTCGGTTAATTCTTTTCCTTCTTCAACAGTCAATTGACCTTTTTTGATAAGGTTTTCTATAAGTTCAGTAGCCTTTTCATATGTGTAGGCTGCAGAACCTACTCCAGCAAGGAAAATATTTTTTAATTCTTCCTTCATAGCAAACCCCTCCCTTTCAAAATATTATACTACTTAGTATAAAAATATTCATTAATAATTAGTTAATTTTGGATAAAAAATAAGTATAGTATTTTTTAGAATATTTAGAAAAGATATTGAATTTTCAAAATATTTATGATATAAAAACATTAGTAGAAATTTTGTTTATCTTTGGGGTGATATCATGGGAAAAACAGTATTATTAAAATGCAGCTGTTGCGGAAGAGAAAGCAAGGTTGAATGGGGAAGGGAGTTCTATGTAGATAGTTTAGGAAGGGAGCACTATTATCAGCTTGGGGATGTGTCAGAGGAGGCAAAAAAGAGAGGTATATCAGGTTTTTGGGTAGATAAGGTGTGTAAGAACTGCGGGGAAGTTATTAGGGAAAGTAGGTATTTAGAGGATATTGCAGATGAACACGAGGTTGCTTGGATGAATTTTCCGAAGGTTGACATTGTGGAAAAATGCACAAAGTGTGGAAGCAGGGATATTATGACACTATACGAAATAATAATAGGTGAGGATAAAAAGGTACCTTGTAATAGTTGTAGGGATGGAAGAATGAAGGTTGAGGCAATATATGAATAATTGCAAAACAAATAAAGTGTCGTGAAGTTGTACTAAACTTCACGACACTTTTTATGCTGAAAGTTCGTTTGATAGGCTCAATTTTAATTTGTTTAAAGTATTTTTAATTATATCAATGGCTATATTTAGTGTTTTGTTATCTTTATCTAAAAGAGGATTTAGTTCAACTATATCTAAAGAACACATCATACCTGATGAGGCAAGACTCTCAAGAATAAATTTTGCATCATCAACAGATAGACCGTCCTCAACTGGTGTACCGGTTCCTGGTGCAAACAATGAATCTATTGAGTCTAAATCAAAACTAACGTGTATAGCATCCACTCTATCTTTAAAGTAGTTTAACATATCTTCTACAACTTTCTCTATTCCAAGTTCTTTAACCTTGTCCATTGTGTAGAACTGACCTTTACTTCTATTTATAAGCTCTATTTCACCTTTATCAAGATCTCTACCAGCTATATGAAATACATTTTCTTCCTTTACTTTAATTCTCGCTTCATATAGGTTAACTAATGCTTCGTGACCTACTCCAAAGGATGCTGCAAGTGGCATACCGTGGATATTTCCTGTTGGTGATGTAAGATGCGTGTTTATATCTCCGTGGGCATCAATCCAAACAACGCCTATATTTTTAATTGCTTTACTTGCCCCTGCAATACTACCAAGGCCTAATGAATGATCTCCTCCTAAAACAAGAGCAAAGTCTCCATTAGATAGAGATTGATATATTTTTTCTGCAAGCTTTGTATTTGCATCAATTACTTCATTTAAGTACTTTAAATTTGGATGATGCTTATATTTATCTTCTTCATTAGCTTTAAGCACTTCTACATCACCACAATCCTTTACTTCAAAACCAATAGATTTAATAATTTTTATTATATTTGCCTCTCTATATGTTTTTGGAGCTAAATTTGAACCAAGCTTGTCTGCACCTAAATTTAAAGGTACACCAATTAAGTTTATCTTCATCTATCCGTCCTCCTTTATTTTTATTTTAAAAAACATTATTTATTTTATAAAAATATTAGTTATATGTCTATAATAAATTAAACTTAAATTCGGCAAGTGAACTTTAAAAAAGTTTCTACTTGCCATTTTTGTTTTATTTATGAATAAATTTACATTTATTATAGCATTTTAGACCGTTAGGTCTTTTTTTGAGTATACTTAATAAACCCAAATATTATTTGGATTTTTAAGGTAATTTATTTTTTTATTTTACTATTATGTGTATACTGCTATCATTTTTCTACTAAATACATGTATTTGTTTTTGAATATGAGTAATGATTTTTTCTAATAAGCAATTATTTGAA
>NZ_AXAA01000027.1:0-31832 GCF_000472625.1 Caloramator sp. ALD01 | reverse complement strand
ACAGAAAAAAGAATTAAAATTATACAAAAATCATTATCAAGAAAGCAAAAGCAAAGTAAAAACTATGAAAGAACAAGACAAAAGCTTGCTAAACTCCACGAAAAAATATCAAATCAAAGGAAAGATTTTCTTCACAAATTATCTTCTAAAATTATAAACGAAAACCAAGTGATAGTTTTAGAGGACTTGAAGGTAAAGAATATGCAACAAAATCATAAATTAGNAAAAGCAATAACAGAAGCATCATGGGCAGAATTTAGAAGGATGTTAGAATACAAGGCAAAATGGTATGGCAGAGAAATAATAATAGCACCACAAAATTATGCATCAAGTCAAATATGCAGTGAATGTGGATATAAAAATTCTGATGTAAAGAATTTAGCATTGAGAGAATGGAAATGTCCAAAGTGTGGTGCAGTTCATGATAGAGATATAAATGCAAGTAAGAATTTGCTAAAATTAGCCATGTAAATGGTATATTTGGGGAAGGAACAGCCCTTTGAGCGTGGGGTAACTTGCTCCGCTGGGAGTATTGACCACGAAGCCACCACTTCTATAAGTGGAGGTAGTTCACATAATGTGTAAATTTACTTTATATAATACTCTATAGTCTTGTAAATAATAAACAAAGATGCGAAAATATTAATAAGATTATAAATGGAGGGATGAATATGGTAGAGTCAAAAATATTAGTTGTTGATGATGATGTTAATATATGCGAATTGATAGAAGTATATTTAATGAAAGAGGGATACAAGGTATACAAAGCAAATGATGGAGAAACAGCACTTAAGCTTTTTAAGGAAAAGCAGATAGATTTAATTCTTCTTGACATAATGATGCCAAAGATGGATGGATATTCAGTTTTAAAGGAGATAAGAAGGGAATCTCAAATTCCAGTTATAATGTTAACTGCAAAGGGAGAAACCTTTGACAAGGTTTTAGGTCTTGAGCTTGGTGCAGACGATTATATGGTTAAGCCCTTTGAACCAAAAGAACTTGTTGCAAGAATAAGAGCTGTCTTAAGAAGATATAAACCTCTAAGCCAAAAAAGAGTTATAGAATATACTGATTTAGTAATTGATCCAGATTCTTATATAGTTATGTATAAAGGCAATAAAATCGAAATGCCTCCAAAGGAATTTGAACTATTGTATTTTTTAGCATCTAATCCTAACAAAGTTTTTACAAGAGACCAACTTTTATATGAAGTATGGGGATATGACTATCCAGGAGATTCAAGAACAGTAGATGTCCACGTTAAAAGGGTTAGAGAAAAGTTATTAGAAAATGAAGAATGGCAGATCAAAACTGTATGGGGCGTTGGATATAAATTTGAGGTGAAATGATATTATGAAAAAAAGTTTATTTACTAAATTGATTTCAGCATATCTTGTAATACTTCTTATTTCTTACAGCCTTGTTGCTGTTTTTTTATCCTATTGGTTTTATAAATATTACTATAACCAAAAAACAAATTCTTTAATTAATCAAGGATACATTATAAATAAAACCATTAATGACTATTTAACAAGAAAAATTTCAAAGGATAAGATGATTACGCAGATTAGACTTATGGATGAAATGAGTAATACAAGAATACTAATCGTCGATAAATATGGTTTTATTTATGCCTATTCTTCAAATGAAATGAAGGATTTTATGGGAAAACAAATTACAGATAATGAAATACAAGAAGTATTATCTGGAAATGTGGTTATAAAGAGTGGGGGATTTAAGCAGATATTTTCAAAGCCTATGCTTATGGTTGGTATGCCTATAGTAGTAGCAGACCAAGTTCAAAGTGCGGTTTTTTTGCATTCACCCTTATATGAGGTAAAAAATACATTAAAAACAGTTTATTTTGTTATATGGATGGCTGCATTTTTTGCAATGTTTATTTCAGCTATAATTATATATTATTTTTCTGAGAAGATACTTATAAGACCTTTAAATAAAATAAATAGTACTGCAAAGAGTATAGCAAAGGGAGAATTTGATAAAAGAGTGGACTTAGAATCAGATGATGAAATTGGGGATTTAGCACATTCATTTAATTATATGGCAGATTCTCTTCAGAGCTTAGAAGATATGAGAAGAAGCTTTATTGCCAACATATCTCACGAGCTTAGGTCTCCTATGACTTCAATTAATGGTTTCATTACAGGCATAATTGATGGAACAATTCCTAAAGAAAAATGGATTTATTATTTAAATATAGTACACGATGAAATTAAAAGGCTTATGAGACTTATAAACGATATTTTAGATTTAGCAAGACTTGAGTCGGGAGAGTTCTCCATTAACATAGGTGTATTTGATTTAAATGAACTTATAAGACAAAGGGTTATAAAGTTTGAGGATAAAATAAATAAGCGTGGCATTGAAGTTAATGTAAAGCTTATAGAAAAGAAGCTAAAAGTAAAGGGAGATAGGGATAGAATAGATCAAGTATTAACCAATTTAATAGATAATGCCATAAAGTTTGTTCCAGATAATGGGTTAATAGAAATAAAAACAGAGATAAAAGAAAGAAAGGTTATTGTTCACATATATAATAATGGACCTGCAATTCCAAAGGAAGAAATTAAATATATATGGGACAGATTCCATAAGGTTGATAAAGCAAGATCTAAGGGTGGAGGAACTGGACTTGGATTATCCATAGTAAGGCAGATAATCAATCAACACGGAGAGACAATATGGGTTGAATCTGGTGATTTTGGTACAAGATTTTCATTTACATTAAGTTTGGTTTAATTTATATATTTTTTCAATTTTTATTCATATTTTGTTTAAATCTTGGAAGTATAATCAAGTTAGGAGGTGTGGTTATGGATTATAATAATGGTTCTTGGCAAAGTGGAGTCAAATTTGTTGAAGAAAAAAGATCAAAGAAAATATTGAGGTTTTTAGCTCTTATTTTTATAGTATTCTTTTCAGCAGGTATTGGAGGAATTATTGGGGGATACTATGTAAAGAAAAACTATACTGAGGCACCACTTTTGAACAATCAACTTAATACAAAACAAGAAATAGTAACTAATATACCAAAAAACTCAATAACAAAAGTGGCAGAGGTTGTAGGACCTGCGGTTGTTGGAATAACCAACAATGTTACAACCTTTACAGGCAGGACAGTAAAGCAGGGAACTGGTTCAGGAATAATATTTGATAAGTCTGGATATATAGTAACAAACCAGCACGTTATAGATGGAGCAAGTGAAGTATATGTTACCCTCGCAGGAGGTAAAAAACTTCCAGCAAGAGTTATAGGTGCTGATTATAGAACTGACCTTGCTGTTTTAAAGATAGAGGCACAAAATTTACCTGTTGCAAAGTTTGGAGATAGTTCTAAGGTAAGAGTGGGAGATATAGCAGTTGCGATAGGTAATCCATTAGGAGAAGAGTTCTCAGGTTCAGTTACTGCTGGAGTTATAAGTGCTGTAAATAGAAAAATGACTGTGGATGGAAGAACCTATAAAGTTATTCAAACAGATGCCTCTATAAATCCAGGTAATAGTGGAGGAGCCCTTTGTAATGAAGCAGGTGAAGTAATTGGTATAAATAGTTTAAAGATTAGCAGTGCAGAGGGAATGGGATTTGCAATTTCAATAAATGAAGCAAAACCAATAATAGAATCACTTATGAAAAATGGATATGTTTCAAGACCTTTTATTGGTATATATTATGAGTTTATAGATGAAGAGATTGCAGATGAATATAATGTTCCAGTAGGGGTTAATATAAGAGGTGTTGAAAGAGGAAGTGGAGCAGAAGAAGCTGGAATAAGACCAGGTGACATTATAGTAAACTTCGACGGAGTAGATATAAAGAGAATGGAAGATTTGTCAGATGTCTTAGAGAAACATAAAGTTGGGGATATAGTATCAGCAAGAATTTGGAGAGATGGTAAGTATATAGATGTAAAGATAAAGTTAGGTGAAAAAACAAAATAGTATAATAAATCTTGATAAAGTGCCTTTTAACAGGCACTTTATTTTTGTGTTATGTACTTGCTAACACATTTTTCAACATTATGGTATAATAAAGCACAGAAAATATTTATTGCTTTTAAGGAGGAAAGAGATGAAACTTGTAGTTGGGCTTGGAAATCCAGGAAGGGAATATGAAAACACAAGACATAATATAGGGTTTGATGTAATAGATTATATTGCTGATAAGGTAGGAGCGAATGTAAATAAGATTAAATTTAAAGGGCTTCTTGGAGAGTTTGTCTATGAAGGTGAAAAGGTTTTATTATTAAAACCTTCTACATTTATGAACTTAAGCGGAGAAAGTGTGAGGGAAGCAAAGGATTTTTATAAAATTGATGGTAAAGATATAATAGTGGTATACGATGATATAGCAATTGATGTGGGAAGGATTAGAATTAGACCATCTGGTAGTGATGGTGGGCATAATGGAATAAAGAATATAATTTATCAGCTATCCAGTGATAAGTTTAGTAGAGTAAGGGTTGGTGTAGGGGCTCCTAAGGGTGATTTGGTTTCTCACGTTCTTGGAAAGTTTACAGCTGATGAAAGAAAGATAATGGATGAAGTTATAAAGGTATCATCTGAAGCCGTTTTGGAGATAATTAAAAATGGAGTACAAAGTGCAATGAATAAGTTTAATGGATATTGTGTTATAAAATAGGGGGTGTTTTTTTGAGGTTTGAGGGGATAAAAAGGGTATTTGAATCAGAAGATAGCTATAGGCAACTTTTAAAAAACATAAAGGAAGAAAATTTTATATGTCAGACCTATGGCCTTTCTGAGACTCAGAAGGCCTTTGTGTCCTTTTGTCTTTTTGAGGATATAAAAGGACACTTCTTATATATAGCACATAATGAGATAGAGGCAAGGAAGATATATGAGGATTTAAGTACCTTTACAGATAAGGTTGCTTATTTTCCTTCAAAGGAAAGTGCAATTAATGTAGATGTTACGTCATCAGGGATAAAGCAGGAGAGAATAAGGACTATTTTTAGGATTTTAGAAGGTGAGGATTTAATAGTTGTAACTTCTATAGACTCTATTTTTTATAAGATGACACCAAAGGAGATAATAAAAAATAGCAAATTAATATTAAAAAAGGGAGATATAGTAGAACCTTTAGATTTAACTAAAAATCTGTATGATTTAGGCTATGAAAGGGTTGAGGTTGTAGAGGGGCCTGGCCAGTTTGTACAAAGAGGAGGAATAATTGATATATTTCCTTTAAATGAAGAGGTTCCCTATAGAATTGAGTTTTTTGATGATGAAATAGACACAATTAGAAAATTTGATATAGAAACTCAAAGAAGTCTTGATTATGAAGAATTTATCACAGTACTTCCTGCAAGAGAGATTATAATTAGAAGTGGAGATGTTAATAAAATAACAAATGCAATAGACGTAGAATACGAAAAAATATATAAAAATTATAAAAAGAATAAAGATGTACAGGATAGACTAAAGCAAAAGTATAATTCTATTAAAGAAGGGATAACTAATTTTAGGTATTTTGAAGGAATTGAAAGTTTTATAACTACAATATATGAAGAAGCGGAAAACTTCTTAGATTATTTTAATAATCCAACAGTACTTTTAGATGAAACAGCAAGACTTATAACAAGAATAAAATCCTTTGAAGAAGAGTTTAGAGAAATTTTCAAATCTATGATGGAAAAGGGAGAGGTATTACCTATACAGGCAAACTGGGTTTATAGTGCAGAGTATTTATTAGATGTAGTTAATAAGAAAAGATGTATAGGTTTTAATATGCTCCCAAGAAGTGTTCAGGATATAAATGTACGAGCTGTTGTGAATTTTAATGCTGTAGTTAGCAACATAACATCAGTTAATTTAGAGTATTTTATAGATGAATTAAAAAATAGAATTCAAAAGAATTATTATGTTTTAATATTTGCAGGAACAAGGGCAAAGGCTGAAAGGCTTACAAAGGGATTAAAGGATGAAGGAATAGAAGCAGAATATGTTGAAGAAGTAAAGGGTTTAATTCCAAGAAAGGTATATGTTACCTATGGTAGTATAAAAAATGGAATTGAGTTTTTTGAATGCAGACTTACTATATTATCGGAGAGGGAAGTATATAAGACAAACAAAGAAAGAAAAAAGCAATTTAATAAGAAGTCAAGAAAAATAGAGAGTTTTACTGATTTAAAGATCGGGGATTATGTTGTTCACGCAAATCACGGTATAGGTGTATTCTCAGGAATTAAGGAACTTGTTATTGAGGGAATAAAAAGAGATTATTTGGTTCTTAAATATCAAGGGGAAGATACATTATATGTTCCTGTTGAACAGTTAGATTTAGTGCAAAAGTATATAGGCGGAGATGATAATCCACCTAAAATAAATAAACTTGGTACATCAGAATGGGCAAAGACTAAGAAAAAGGTAAAGGAATCCTTAAGGGAGGTTGCACAGGAACTTGTTGCTTTATATGCTGTCAGAAACTCTATAGAAGGTTATGCCTTTTCAAAGGATACACCTTGGCAAAAACAGTTTGAAGATGAATTTCCATATAACGAAACAGAAGATCAGCTTATAGCAATTGAGGAAATAAAGAGGGATATGGAGAGCAAAAAGCCTATGGATAGGCTTTTATGTGGAGATGTTGGATATGGGAAGACAGAGGTTGCTATGCGTGCAGCCTTTAAAGCTGTTATGGATGGTAAACAGGTAGCAGTTCTTGTGCCAACTACAATACTTGCACAGCAGCATTATAACAATTTCAAACAAAGGTTTTCTGATTTTCCAGTTAACATAGATATGATAAGTAGATTTAGGTCAAAGGAGGAACAAAGGAGAACCTTAAAGGAACTTTCGGTAGGGAATGTAGATATTATTATAGGAACCCATAGACTTCTTCAAAAGGATGTAAAGTTTAAGGATTTAGGACTCCTTATTGTGGATGAAGAACAACGATTTGGGGTTTCTCATAAAGAGAAAATAAAACTTTTGAAGAAGAACATAGATGTATTAACTTTAACTGCAACTCCAATTCCAAGAACTTTACATATGTCCTTAATTGGTGTTAGGGATATTAGTGTAATAGAAACTCCACCAGAGGAAAGATACCCTGTTCAGACATATGTATTAGAATATAATGAGTTTATAATACGTGATGCAATTTTGAGAGAGATATCAAGGGGAGGACAAGTATTTTTTGTATATAATAGAGTTGATAAAATAAAGGAAATGCAGGCTTATCTGCAGAGGTTAGTAGATGGAGCAAGGGTACTTATAGCACACGGACAGATGGATGAAGATGAATTAGAACAGGTTATACTTGATTTTGTATCAGGTGAAGCAGACATACTTTTGTGTACTACAATAATAGAAACAGGGATTGATATGCCGAATGTAAATACCCTTATAGTATATGATGCCGATAGGATGGGTTTGTCTCAACTTTATCAATTAAGGGGTAGAGTTGGAAGATCAAATAGACTTGCCTATGCATATTTTACCTATAGAAAAGATAAGATTTTAACAGAAGTTGCAGAAAAAAGATTAAAGGCTATTAAGGAGTTTACTGAGTTTGGTTCAGGATTTAAAATTGCAATGAGGGATTTAGAGATAAGAGGAGCAGGTAATTTATTAGGAACAAGGCAACACGGACATATGATGGCGGTTGGATATGATTTGTATTGTAAGCTTCTTGAGGAGGCAGTTAAGGAGGTTAAAGGAGAATTTACAGAAGAGGTTGAGACAAGTATAGATATTTTAGTTAATGCACATATACCTGATGATTATATAAAAGATGGAAGGGTTAAAATAGAGGTTTATAAAAAGATTGCTGCAATATCTTCAATTGAGGATAAGCAGGATGTTGAGGACGAACTTGTGGATAGATTTTCTGACATACCAAAGCCTGTTGAAAATTTAATAATGATTTCCTACATAAAATCTATTGCTCAAAAACTCAAGATTGTAAGTATAAAACAGGTTCAAAAGGATATTTTCCTGCATTTTAAAGATATAGGATACATAGATTATGAGAAAATAAAGCAATTAAATTCTAAATTTAATAATATTGTATCCTATGGAAGTTTAAAGGAACCTATATTAAAGATTAGATTGAATAAATTCTCTAACAACCAAATATTGTATATAATTAAGGATTTATTGGAGGAATTGAAAAATTTGCATAATGAAAAATGATGTTGTATAATAGATATTGATTTTAAAAAAGGGAGAGGATGAAGGTGAAAATAGCTAAAAAAGTAATGGCATTAGCATTATCAGCCACTTTATTATTAAGTTTAGCATCTTGTGAGCTTATAACAAAGACTGAAGAGGGGAAGATGAAGGAGGCTGTTGCAAAGGTAAATGGACATACAATAACAAGGGGGGAATTTTTAAAGAGATTTGAAACTGAAAAGGCAAGAATGGAAAACCTATATGGAAAGGATTTTTTTGAGAAGAAGGAAAATGAAGCTTATGTAAATCAAATAAAGAATAATTTAATAGATAATATGATAAATGAAGTTCTACTTGTAAAGAGAGCAGAAGAGCTTAAGGTTGTACCTGATGAAAAAACTCTACAGGATGAAATAAACAAAAAGATAGAAGAGGGCAAAAAGAGCTTAGGTGGAGAGGATAAGTTTAATGAGACTCTAAAGAATTTAAAAATTACATTAGAGGATTATAAGGGTTATTTAAGAAGTGGAATAATAATAGATAAGCTATATGACCATATAGCAAAGGATGTAAAGGTAACTGATGATGATATAAAGAAATACTACAACGAAAATATATACGATTATACAGAGAAACCAAATAAAATGAATGTATCCCATATATTAGTTAAAACAGAGGAAGAGGCAAAAAAGGTAAAGGCAGAATTAGATGCTGGAGCAAAATTTGAAGATTTAGCAAAGAAGTATAGCCAAGACCCAGGTTCAAAGGATAAGGGTGGTAATTTAGGCGATATATACTATAATGATAAAAACTATGATAAAGACTTTATGACAAATGCTATTGCACTACCAGAGGGAAAAATAAGTGCACCAGTTAAAACTCAGTTTGGATACCATATAATAAAAATTAATAAAAAAGAGGAATATAAACAACTGCCTCTTGAAAAAGTAAAGGCTGAAATAGAAAAGAAATTATTAGATGATAAAAAGGCACAAGCTTTCCAAGATGAGCTTAAAAAGTTAAAGGATAAGGCTAAGATAAAGATATATGAAGAAAGATTATAAAAGGATAGGGAATTTCCCTATCTTTTTTATTTTAGAGTTGAATAAAAAATTAAAATAATGTATAATTATACTATATAGATTATGGAGGTATGTGTATGAAACCACGCAATGATGAAATTAACTATAGAGATATAGATAGAAGCCCACAGCGTTATATGAGGATAGACTGTAGGTATTGTGGATACAGAAATAGAGCTTCGGGTGGAGAAATGCAATGCAAAAAATGTATGATAACCAATACAAAATAAAGAGAGGAAAATTTTGACCTCTCTTTTATATTTTTTGTTAATTTATTTATTTATTTACTAATTTTAAGGTATAATTTTTATTTTTTTGTAGAGATTATTAATAAGAGCATATAAAAAGGAGGGATTTGTTTGAAGGCTACAGGAATAGTTCGTAGGATTGATGATTTAGGAAGAGTAGTAATACCAAAGGAAATAAGAAGAACCTTGAGAATACGTGAAGGAGATCCACTTGAAATATTTACAGACAGAGAAGGAGGAATAATCTTAAAAAAATATTCTCCTATAAATGAACTAAGTGATTTTGCTAAGGAATATGCAGAGGCACTTCATCAGTCTATTGGTCATCCTGTAATAATTTGTGATAGGGATAGTGTCGTTGCTGTAGCTGGTACCGCAAAGAAGGAATATCTTGATAAGAGGGTAAGCGATGAGCTTGAAAAAGTATTCGAAGAAAGAAAGATTTTTGTTTTTACAGGAAAGGAAGGAAATGCAGTTCCTATAATTCCTGAAGAGGAAGAAAAAATGGAATATAAGGCACAAATTATTGCACCAATAATTGCTGAGGGCGATGCAGTAGGTGCAGTTGTAATTATGTCAAAGGAACCCAATGTAACCTTTGGTGAATTAGAAAGAAAGTTAGCAGAAACAGCTTCAACATTTTTAGGAAAACAAATGGAGCAATAATGGAATACATACCTCCTAATTCTAATATTTTATTAAGAGAAGGAATTAGGAGGTTTTTTATGACCAAAAAAAACATTATTAAAGGTACTCTGATTCTAATTATTTCAGGATTTATTGCAAAGTTTTTAGGGCTTTTTTTTAGATTACCAATAATTTATATGATAGGTGAAGAGGGGATAGGTCTTTATCAACTTACATACCCAATTTATACGTTTTTACTTGGACTTTCTGCAGGAATACCTGTTGCTATATCCAAAATGGTATCACAGAGAGCAGCTTTATCAAAATACGAGGATTGTAGAAGAATTTATAGAGCATCGATGTTTGTTATGTTTGTAATTGGTACAGTATCTACACTACTATTGATTGTTTTTGCTAATGATTTAATAAATTATTTTTCCTGGAGTAAAGATGCCTATTATTCTATTTTAGGTATTTCCTTTGCTCCATTATTTACTTGTCTTTTGTCTGTTTATAGGGGTTATTTTCAAGGTTTTCAGAATATGAACCCATCTGCAGTATCTCAGATAATAGAACAGATAGGTAGGGTAGTTGTAGGTGTAGGTTTGACTTACTTTTTATTACCCTATGGGATAGGAGCAGCAGCAGGAGGAGCAGCTTTTGGGGCTACCTTTGGAGCCTTTATTTCATTAATCTTTTTAATGCTATTGTATAAAAAGTATGGGAAAACATATAAATATGCTAATAATACTTTTACACCCTATAGAAGTATAATTAAAGAACTTATATTGTTAGCAATTCCAATATCATTAGCACACGCATTAGGCTCTATAATGTCGTTGATTGATTCGCTCACAGTTCCTAAATTATTGAAGATGTCTGGTTATACAGAAAGTATAGCTACTGCACTTTATGGACAGTTAACAGGAAAGGCATTTGTGTTAATAAATGTACCACTTACTATGGCAACAGCTCTATCTCAGAGTACAGTTCCAGCTATTTCAGAGGTATATACTATAAATAACAAAAAATTGCTTAAGAGGAATATGGAGATGTGTTTTAAGCTGGCTTCAATTTTAGCATTTCCTTGTGCAGCAGGTTTGTATACTTTAGCACGACCAATATTTTATTTTGTATTTCAGGGTATGGATGATGGATGGGAACTTCTTCAGATACTATCTATTGCAGTTATATTTATAATATTTTCTCAGGTTGCTACGAGTATAATAAATGGTATTGGAAAAACATTTATACCTTTAATATCAATGATAATTGGAAGTATAGTAAAGGTGCTTATATCTTTTAGTTTAATTTCTATTCCAAGTATTAATATTAAAGGAGCTGCCTATGGTACTCTAATTTCGTACATTCTAATATCTTTTATTAATATCTATTTTGTATTTAAATATACAAAGACAAGAATAAACCTATTTAAAAGTATTGTATCACCAATAGCTTGCTCAATTGCTATGATTTTCATAGTTGTTATTGCATATACAAGATTTTATGAATATACTTTAAGTATAAATATATCAACTATATTTTCTATATTAAGTGGTGCAGCTATATATTTTGTTCTCCTATTTATTACAAAGACAATAAGCTTAAAGGATGTATTAGATTTGCAAAAGAAAAAGAGGTGATATATTGATTACGATTGTGGGTTTAGGACCTGGTTCCTTTGAGGATTTAACTATGAAAAGTTTAAACCTTATGAAAAATGCAAAAAAGTTATATTTAAGAACTGAAAAACATCCAAATGTAGAAGGAATTAAGAGGATGGGTATAAAATTTGATACATTTGATAAATACTATGATGAGAGTGAGGATTTTGAAGAGGTATATAAAAAGATAGCAAGGGATATTGTTGACATTGAGGATGTAGTTTATGCAGTTCCTGGTCATCCATTGGTGGCAGAAAGATCAGTTCAGTTGATAATAGAATATGCTCAGGAAAAAAATATACCTGTTGAGATTATACCTGCCTTAAGCTTTATTGATGCAATAATAAATACATTAAAAATTGATCCAGCTAATGGCTTAAAAATAATAGACGCATTAGACATTGAAAGACAAAGACCTGATAAAAGGGTTGGCAATATAATTACTCAGGTTTATAGTAGGTTGGTTGCTTCGGAGCTTAAAATAAAGCTTATGGATTATTATGATGATGAATACGAAATATATGTAATAAGAGCAGCTGGAGTAGAGGGGCTTGAAAGAGTAGAAAAAATTCCTCTTTATATGTTGGATAGACTCAGTTGGATTGATTATCTAACCAGTGTATATATACCTAAGGTTGAGGAGAATGGAAAAAAGGATTTTTATGAT
This sequence comes from Caloramator sp. ALD01, assembly GCF_000472625.1. Lineage (NCBI taxonomy): Bacteria > Bacillati > Bacillota > Clostridia > Eubacteriales > Clostridiaceae > Caloramator > Caloramator sp. ALD01. The sequence goes on along the minus strand of NZ_AXAA01000027.1, from coordinate 19,391 downwards.
TTATTAGATATAATGGAAAGATTAAGAGGAGATGATGGTTGTCCTTGGGATAGAGAACAAACCCACGAAAGTCTAAAAAAATATTTACTTGAAGAGGCCTATGAGGTGCTTGATGCTATAGACAAGGATGATATGGATGAACTTTGTGAAGAACTTGGAGACGTACTTTTACAGATAGTATTTCATAGCCAAATAGCAAAGGAATTTGGCGAATTTAACATATATGATGTAGTTGATGGTATATGTCAAAAAATGATTAAAAGACACCCACACGTATTTTCAGAGAATGTAGTAAACTCTGTTGATGATGTGCTTGACAATTGGCAACAGATAAAGAAGAAGGAAAAGAACATCGACAGCTATACAATGGAGATGAAAAGAATTCCAAAATCAATGCCAAGTCTAATTCGAAGCTATAAAGTACAAGAAAAGGCTAAAGAAGTTGGTTTTGATTGGGACGATGTATCTGATGCAATAAAAAAAATACAAGAAGAGTATTTAGAGGTATTAGAAGCAATAAAAATTGGAGATAATAATAAAATAGAGGAAGAGATAGGAGATTTAGTGTTTGCGGTAGTAAATGTAGCAAGATTTTGCAATATCAATCCTGAGATAGCCTTGACAAAAACCGTAGAAAAGTTTATAAAAAGATTTGAGTATATTGAACAAAAGGCTGATAAATTGGGTAAAAATTTAAAGGATATGACATTAGAAGAGATGGATGAAATTTGGAATCAATCAAAAAATACATAAATTTAAAGAAATTATATAAAAAATATAGTTTTAAAAGAAGGATTTTTAAAACTTATGAAGAATAACTTAATTAGCTAATATTATTTAAATAATTTAAATATGTGCATAAACTAAGGAGGGAAAAACTGTGAATAAGGCAGACTTAATTACATCAATCGCAGAAAAGAGTGGATTAACAAAGAAGGATGCAGAAAAGGCTCTAAAGGCATTTATGGAAAGTGTTGAAGAAGCTCTTACAAAGAACGATAAGGTTCAACTAATTGGATTTGGAACTTTCGAAGTAAAAGAAAGAGCTGAAAGAAAGGGAAGAAATCCAAAGACTTTAGAAGAAATAGTTATCCCAGCATCAAAGGTTCCTGTATTTAAGGCAGGAAAAGAATTAAAGGATAAAGTTAATAAGTAATTATAAAAAAATCAGGTCGCGTACCTGATTTTTTTATAACGTATATATATTATAATAAGAGGGATGATAAAATGAGACTTGATAAATTTTTAAAGGTTTCGAGAATAATAAAGAGAAGAACAGTTGCAAAGGAAGTTTGCGATACAGGTAGAGTATTAGTAAATGGGCGTGTAGCCAAACCAGGCACAAACGTCAAGGTTGGAGATATAATAGAAATACAATATGCCGCTAAAACCGTTAAAGCAGAAGTTTTATTAGAAAAAGAGCATGTGACTAAAGATGAAGCAAAAGATATGTATAGAATACTTCAAGGAGAAGAGATAGAATAAATTTCTATCTCAGATTGTTGATAAACCGAATTGTTAAATAAAATCTGAAATAGCCCCATGAAAGGATTTTATTAGGCTCTTTCATGAGCTTTAGCAATTCTTGCTTTTCGGCTTTGAAAAAAGTCCGTAATTCGGCACAGGACGTGCCGAGCCGAGCGGCCATCAGGAGGATGGCATCGCGAGGGTAGGACTTTTTCAAACAAAGAAAAGCTTAGAATTGCTTGGCGAAATGAACGAATGCCCAAGAAATCCTTCATGGGGCTAATCAATATATGACTTTTTCAACAGCCTGAGATAGAATAAATTTCTATCTCTTTTTTTATTAATAATCATTATCCACATTCTGTGGATAAGTATGTGGATAAAATGTGGGAATTATGTGGGTTAGTGTTGATAAATTGGAGTTATATTATTGTTAGTATGTGAATATTATTTATATGAGGGTGGAGGGATGATTATGGAAAATAATAAAATAGTTAAAAATCAAAATCATAACTTAAATATGATAAATAGACAAAAGCTTGATATTACTGGGGTAGTAAATGTTATTAACTTCAATGAAGAACAGATTAATTTAAGTACAATTATGGGACAGATGATAATTAAAGGTAAAAATATGAAGATAAATAGGTTAAATGTGGACAATGGGGATATGTGTATAGAGGGGGAGATTATAGGTATTAATTATTTAAACAAACAATCTAACAATAGTGAAAGTATATTTAAGAAGCTCTTTAAGTAAGCTAATGGGTGATTAAATGACTTTGCCAATAGGTGTTCAAATAAAATATTTTGTTTCTACAGTCGCTGTTGGTTTTTTAATAGGCATTTTTTATGATATATATAGATTATCAAGACAGGATAAATTTAAAAGAAATATTCTATCCTCTATATCTGATTTTTTATTTTGGATTTTAATGAGCATAGTTGCATTTATTTTTATGTTAAAGACTAATAATCTAAATTTGAGGTATTATACCTTTTTGGGCATATTGTTTGGATATATGGTTTATAGTATGTGTATAAGTAAATATTTATATAATGTTTTAAATATATTACTTTATGTTATAATTAAATTGTTGAGAATTTTATTTAGGATTATTTTGTATCCCTTTAGGCTTATTTTTTTATTACTTAAAAATCTAATATATTCAATATTAAATTTTAGAAGGAAAAATTAAGTCTTTGAAGAATTAATACAAAAGAAAAAAGAATGTGGGGGATAGCTATGAAGAAAAAGAAGAAAAAAGTATTACTACGTATCTTGGTATTTTTGTTTTTTGGATTAGTTATGGTAAAGCAACAAATTATAATATTTAGATTAAACAAAGATATTAAAGCATACAATGAGGTTTTAAATAAAGTTAAAACTCAAAACTTAGAGCTTAAAGAGGAGTTGAAAATTAGTGAAAGAGCTGATTATATAGAACGTCTTGCGAGGCAAAAACTAAGGTTAATAAAGCCTGGTGAGATATTGTTTATTGATAAGAATAAAAAGAATAACTAAGTTGACGTCCATAATTTATTTTTATATAATATAAGATATGATTAAATTTAAGGAGGAATTTTTTCGTCATGACCCTACAAGTAGGAAACATTTTAGAGGGCAAAGTTGTGAACATTACAAATTTTGGTGCTTTTGTTGAAGTTTCAGGAAAGACAGGTTTAGTCCACATTTCTGAGGTTTCAGACACCTATGTAAAGGACATTAGAAAGCATCTTAAGGAACAAGACAAGGTTAAGGTAAAGGTTATTGCAATTGATGAGAATGGAAAGATAAGTCTTTCTATTAGGCAGGCACTTCCTAAGAAATCCTTAAGACCAGCAGAGATTGATTGGGATGCAGAAAAAAGAAGAGCTGCTAATCTTTCCTTTGAAGAAAGACTTGCAAAATTCCTAAAGGAAAGTGAGGAGAGATTCCAGGACTTAAAGAAAAGTCAAGATTCAAAAAGAAGTGGCGGATATTCAAGAAGGTAAATATACAAGGTATTTTGCTTAAGCAAAATACCTTTAAATTTTTTTTTAGGGGATAGGGATTTAGGTGTTGACAAAGACAAAAAAACCTGTATAATAAAAAGAGTCAGCAGGACAGAGGCGATAAAAAAATAAAAAATAAAAACAAAAAAACTGTTGACATAATAAAAAAGATAATATATAATAATAAATGTCGCAGGGCGATGAAGAAAAAATGAATATGCCGGAGTGGCGGAACAGGCAGACGCACAGGACTTAAAATCCTGCGGTTTGAATAAAACCGTACCGGTTCGACCCCGGTCTCCGGCACCACTAACATCGCGGGGTGGAGCAGCTAGGTAGCTCGTCGGGCTCATAACCCGAAGGTCGGAGGTTCAAATCCTCCCCCCGCAACCAACATGGCGGCGTAGCTCAGTTGGCCAGAGCATTCGGTTCATACCCGAAGTGTCAGCGGTTCGAATCCGTTCGCCGCCACCATAAAGAACGAGTAGTTAAACTACTCGTTTTTATTTTTGTATAAAGTCAAGCATATTCTAAGAACAAGTCGACAAATACAATACAAATCAACATATCTTTCATTTCTAAATCAAAATCTGTTGAATAAAAGAGTCGAATGTTTTTTCACATTATTTTTTTTTAAAATAAACTGTCGGAAACTTTTTGTAGTACATCTGTAATAATGACAAACATTTCTGCATATATTTGGTATAATAACCCTACAATTTGAAATTGGGGGGGTTATTATGTATAGAGATGACATACTACCATATAGGAGAGTTGCTGATAATAAGGTTCGTAAAAAAATAAGTATTGATTTATTTTCTTTTAGGCATTTGCTATTGCTTTTAAGTGCTCTATTAGTAAGTAGAGTGGTTATGTTAAAGGCACTTATGCCCTTTGGGGTAGCTTTTTTAGTGGCAGCATATTCTATCTTAAATAGGTTTGAAACATTTTTGGTGTCTATATTTGTTGCTTTAGGCTATGTACTCTCTTTTCAAAATTATTTATCTTATTCTCACGTAGTAACAGTCTTGGCACTTATGATTTTTATTCCTTTTTTATCAGAAAATAAGAAGATATATAAGTTTGCTATATTGGCATTTATTATAAATATCTTAGTAAATATAGCGTTTAGATTTTATGTTAATTTAGATATATTACCCTATGACATAATAGTATCTATTTTCGAATCCTTTATAATGGTATCAAGTGCATATATTTTTAGTTATGGTATTCCGTTGTATTTCAATAAACAATCAAGGAAGCTCTTTTCAAAAGAAGAAATTATATGTTTTATACTTGCACTATCACTTGTAGTATCAGGGCTATGGGATATTAATATATACGGTTTTTCTTTAAAAAATGTTATATCTATGTTGGTTGTAATATGTTTTGGGTATAGTGAAGGGGCAAGTATGGGAGCAGCTGTAGGAGTTACAATGGGTGTCGTCTCTGGTATTTCAGATCCATCTATGGCGGTTAACCTTGGAATATTTGGTTTTAGTGGACTTATTGCTGGTGTTTTTAAGGATTACAATAAATTTATAGTTGCAGTTTCGTTTGTTATTGCAACAGCTATGCTTTCCTTTTATAGTTTAGGCAGCATAACTTTGAATAATGTTTTTTTAGAGGCTATGATTGCTTCATCAATTTTTATGATAATGCCAACAAAAAAATTTAAAAAACTTACTTCTTCTTTAGATGGAGATAAAAAGATAATAGAACTTCAAAAGTCATATATAGAAAAAGTTAAAGGACTTATGGAAATTAGGCTGTCTTCTATGTCAAGTACATTATATGATATATCGTCAATCTTGCAGGAGAACATAGAAAATGAACTATCAAAAAAGCAGGAGATAAATAGCCTTGTTGAAAAAATTGCAGATAGAGTATGTGCAAATTGTGATTGTAAGAGTATTTGTTGGGGTAAAGAATTATACTATACATATGATTCCATTGTTGAGATGTTAAGACTCATAGAAAAGAAGGGTATGTTATCAGTAATGGAAATGCCAGAGAGTATGAGAAGAAAATGTATAAGACCAACAGAAATAATGAAGCAGTCTATTCATCTTTTAGAGATAATGAGGTTAAATAATAGATGGAGAAAAAAATTAATAAACTCTCGTATGATTTTATCAGAACAAATTAAAGGTATATCAAGCATCATTGAGTCAATGGTTAAAGAAACCTCAAATTCTATTGTTTTTAGAAATGATGTTGAGGAGGAAATAGCTGTTGAGCTTGATAAAGCTGGTTTAGAGTTTGATAACATAGTAGCTTTGAAAAATGGTAGAGAAAAATATGAGATAACCTTCTATAGAAAACCTTGTAGAGGAAAAAACTTGTGCGTTAAGGAGTTTGAAAGGGCAGTTTCAAGGGCACTTGGTATGAAGATGGTTGTAGATGGTTCGGGTTGTAGAATAGATGAAAATAAAACTATGTGTCAGTTTAGACTAATAGAGGCTGAAAGCTTTAGTTTAGTTACGGCAGTTGCTAAAGCCTCAAAGGAAAAGGTTTCTGGTGATACATATTATTTTGGCAATATAGGAGAAGGGCGATATATGATTGCATTAAGTGATGGAATGGGAAGTGGAAGGGCAGCTAATATGGAAAGTAACACTACTATTGCTCTTTTAGAAAAACTTATGGAGGCGGGATTTGAAAGGAATACAGCAATAAAGGCAATAAATTCGGTTTTAGTTTTGAGATCCTGTGATGAAAGCTTTGCAACTGTTGATATGGGGCTTATTGACTTGTATAGTGGTATAGGTGAATTTATTAAAATAGGTGCAGCACCAACTTTTATAAAATCAGGAAGAGAGGTTGAGGTAATAAAGAGCTCTGCACTTCCTGTTGGTATATTAGATGATATAGATATTGAAAGCCACATAGTTGAATTTAGAAGTGGTGATATGATTGTTATGGTAAGTGATGGAATGGTTGATTGCAATGATGAGCTAAAGGAAAAATGGATTATTAAGGCACTTAAGGAGTTTGATAGTGGAAATCCAAAGGATGTTGCGGATTATTTATTAAATAAAGCTAAAGAATTTTATGGCAATAATATAAAGGATGATATGACTGTAATTGTGTCAAAGATATGGAAGATTAGTTAATTATAGAATGAATTTTTGGGTGCCGTGAACTTAGATTTTATAATTGTTCACGGCCTTTATATTTTTAATTTATGTGCCTTCTTGCTGAATTTATTATTTAAAGTTATTATATATATATCTTTAGAATAGATGGAAGTGGTGAAATATGAAGGAGAAGGTTTTATCTTACATAAAAGAAAATAGGTTGATTGAACCTAATGACAAAATAGTAGTTGGTTTATCTGGAGGCCCAGATTCTGTTTGTTTATTGCACATTTTATGTTCCTTGAAGGAAGAGTTAAATATAACTGTCTATTCAGCCCACGTAAATCATATGATAAGAGGAGAAGAAGCTTTAAGGGATGAGGAGTATTCAAAGAAGCTATCGGAAAAATTAAATGTAGAACATTTTAGTACAAGGGTTAAGGTAGAAGAGTTTGCAAAGGAGCATAGGATGACATCTGAGGAGGCAGGCCGATATATACGATATAAATTTTTTGATGAAGTATTAAGTAAAGTTGGTGCAAATAAAATAGCTCTTGCCCATAATATGAACGATAATGCAGAGACTATTATTATGAACTTAATAAGAGGAACTGGAACTTTAGGGCTTATTGGAATACCAAATAAAAGGGATGGAAAATATATAAGACCTATACTTTGTTTGACAAGGGATGAAATAGAAAAATACTGCCAAGAGAATGAATTAAATCCGCAGATAGATAGTACTAATAAAGAAAGTATATACACAAGGAATAAAGTAAGATTAGAACTTATACCATATATAAAGGACCATTTTAATCCCAACATAGTTGAAAATTTAAACAGGCTCTCTCAAATAATAAAGAGTGATGAGGATTTTTTACAATGTTATGTAGAGGACATATTGAACAATTATTATATTAATAATCGATTTAGTATTGAAGGTTTTAATAAACAGCATATAGCTATAAAAAGAAGAATAATAAGAAAAATGATTGAAATGGTATATGGAAGTATAAGTGGAATAGAGCAAAGACATATAGATGATTGCATAAATTTAATACTAAAGGGCGAAACGGGGAAATATGTTGTATTGCCCCACGGTATTGTTTGTAAAATAGAATATCAAAACTTTTTAATTGATACTATAAAGGATGATAGTATTGAATATGAATACAAAATTAAAATACCAGGGATTACCTATATACCTGAATTGAATGCAAAAATTTATACAAATATATTAGAAAATTTAAATAATATTAACCATAATACATTTATAAAATATTTTGATTATGATAAAATAGGAAATGATATAACTGTAAGGAGCCGAAAAGCTGGAGACTATATTATCTTAAGTGGAATAGGTGGAAAGAAAAAAATAAAGGACTTTTTTATAGATAAAAAGGTTCCAAGGGATAAGAGGCATACCATACCACTTATAGCAAAGGGGTCTGAAATAATCTGGATAATAGGTATGCGTGAAAACAGTCTATATCGCATAGATGATAAAACCAAAAAGATTCTTGAAATAAGATTTGAAAGAGGTGCAGGGAATGAATAAGGATTTAAAGAAAATACTAATAAATGAAGAAGAAATTAAAAAAAGAGTTTGTGAACTTGCAGAGGATATTATGAGGGATTTTAAGGATGAAGAACTTTTTTTTATAGGTGTATTAAAGGGTTCTGTTGTATTTGTTGCTGATTTGATGAGATGTATTAAAAATGACGTAACAATGGATTTTATGGCAGTATCAAGTTATGGTTTATCATCTCAAACCTCAGGTGTAGTTAGAATTTTAAAGGACTTAGATTTTGATATAGAAGGCAAAAATGTTGTGATAGTTGAAGATATAATTGATACAGGAACAACTTTAAAATATCTATATGAATACTTAAAAAAGAGAAACCCTAAGGAATTAAAGATATGTTGTCTTTTAGATAAACCTGAAAGAAGAAAGGTTGATATAAAGGCTGATTATATAGGCTTTACAATACCAGATGAGTTTGTTGTAGGATATGGACTTGATTATGCAGAAAGGTTTAGGAACTTACCATATATTGCTGTTGTTAAGGAGGAAGTCTATGCAAACAAATAATTGTATATATTATAATATTATGATAAAATTAAAAAATATAAGTTGCTAATTTGAGAGGGGGGGCTTAAGTTGAAGAATTCATTTCTAAAAAGTGCAAGTGCTTGGATACTTATTATATTAGCTTTTTTTGTAGCAGTAACTTATTTTGGCAATCCAACGACAAAAAAGGAGCAGTTCACATATACAAAGCTTGATACTGCCATAAGTGAAGGAAAGGTTAAAAAGATTATAGTTGACGTAGATACAGGCGAAGCATCAGGTGAACTTTTAGATAAGACACAATTTAAGGTTAATATAAACTCAGCTGAAAAATTACAAGAAAAGGTTGATGAGTATAATAAAACTCATTCTACAAAAATAGATTTGGAATTTATACCTCCAACTAAATTTCCAGTTTGGGTATCAGCAATACCAAATATATTAATGCTTATTATGCTTGGTGTTGTATGGTTTATATTTATTCAACAATCACAGGGAGGCGGCGGCAAAGGAGTAATGAACTTTGGAAAAAGCCGAGCAAAGCTTGTTAATAATGATAAGAAGAAGGTAACATTTAATGATGTTGCGGGAGCTGACGAAGAAAAGCAGGAACTTGAAGAAGTGGTTGATTTCTTAAAACAGCCAAGAAAATATATAGAGCTTGGTGCAAGAATTCCAAAGGGTGTGTTACTAGTAGGTCCTCCAGGAACAGGTAAAACACTTCTTGCAAAGGCAGTTGCAGGTGAAGCAGGAGTACCTTTCTTTAGTATAAGTGGTTCAGACTTTGTTGAAATGTTTGTTGGTGTTGGTGCATCAAGAGTAAGAGACCTATTTGATACTGCAAAGAAAAATGCTCCTTGCATAGTGTTTATAGATGAAATTGATGCTGTTGGTAGACAAAGAGGTGCAGGTCTTGGTGGTGGACACGATGAAAGAGAACAAACTCTAAATCAACTCCTTGTTGAAATGGATGGCTTTGGAACAAATGAAGGAATAATTGTAATTGCAGCAACAAATAGACCAGATATATTAGACCCAGCATTACTTAGACCAGGTAGATTTGATAGACAAATAGTTGTAAATGCTCCAGATGTAAAGGGTAGAGAAGAAATATTAAAGGTTCACGCAAGAAATAAGCCTCTTGATGAAAATGTAGATTTAAAGATAATAGCAAAGAGAACTCCAGGTTTTTCTGGTGCAGACCTTGAGAACTTGATGAATGAAGCGGCGTTATTAACAGTTAGAAAAAATAAAAAGTTAATTGGAATGGAAGAATTAGAAGAGGCTATAACAAGAGTTATCGCAGGACCAGAAAAAAAGAGCAGAGTAATGAGTGAAAAGGAAAGAAGACTTACGGCTTATCACGAAGCAGGTCACGCTGTAGTTATGAAGCTTTTACCAAATGCAGCACCTGTTCATCAAATAAGTATAATACCAAGAGGAAGAGCAGGAGGATATACACTTGCACTTCCAGAAGAGGATAAACACTATGCTTCAAAGACAGAATTAATAGAAGAAATTGTTGGATTACTTGGTGGAAGGGTTGCAGAAAAGCTTGTTTTAAATGATATAAGCACAGGTGCAAAAAATGATATTGAAAGAGCAACAAACATAGCAAGAAAGATGGTAACAGAATATGGAATGAGCGATGTTTTAGGTCCTATTGAATTTGGTTCAGGACACGAAGAGGTATTCTTAGGACGTGACTTTGCAAAATCAAGAAACTACAGTGAAGAAGTTGCAGCTTTAATTGATAAAGAAATTAAGAATATAATTCACGAAGCATACGAAAGAGCAGAAAATTTATTAAAGGAAAATATGAATAAGCTTCATAAAGTTGCTGAAGCACTACTTGAAAAAGAAAAACTTGAGGCGGATGAGTTTGAATCGATTTTTAATCAAGCATAGGGGTGACAAAGGTGAAGGAGATTAGGGTTGGAAAGAAACATATAATTGAGAGGATATCTGAATCTAAGGATTCTGCTATAAACTATGCAAGTGGAGGGGTGGATGTTTATTCTACTCCTGCTATGGTAGGGCTAATGGAGTGTGCAGCAAAGGAATGCTTAGATGAGTTTTTAGAGGAAGGTTATTCAACTGTTGGAATAAGTTTAAATATTAAGCATCTTGCTGCAACACCTATTGGTATGAAGGTTAGAGCAGAGGCTGAGATTGTTGCTGTAGAAGGTAAAAAGATTGTATTTAAAGTAGAAGCCTTTGATGAGGTTGAAAAAATCGGGGAAGGAACACACGAGAGATTTATAGTAGATATGAATAAGTTTTTAAATAAAGTAAATAGTAAATTAAAAAAGGAAGAGTAACTTTTACTCTTCCTTTTTTAATTACCCTTAGATACATAGTATGATTTAAAATTTTAAAAAATATGAAATTTTTATTGCAAAATATATTAAAATTTGAATAACAATGTGGTAAAATAAATAATAAATATATAATAGGGAGGGGAATGAGTTGAACTTAGGAGATAGGCTGCTTTTAGGAATAAATACTACAATTACAGCAATGCTAATAGTTTTTGTAGTTTTAATATTCCTTGGCTATGTGATTAAGATTATTTCACTATTTGTAGAAAAAATGAATTTAAACAGTCATAAAAGTGATGAGGTGGATAATAAGAGTGAGGCACCAGTTTTAAAAGAAGAATTTATTTGGACACAAACAACAGGTAGTGTATGTGGAGAACTTAAGTTAGAAGCAGAACTAAATGATGAGGAAGCAGCAGCTATTTTAGCTGTAATAGCACACGAGTTAAGAAGGCCTTTAAATGAAGTCAAAATTAAAAGTATAAAATTAATAAATAGATGATGGGAGGATTTGTATGAAAAAGTATATAGTAACTATAAATGGTAAGAAATTCGAGGTTGAGGTTGAAGAGGTGTCAAAAAAGGAGCAAACAAGTGTGATAGAAGCAAAAAAGGAGACTGCTGTTTCATCCCACGACAAAGATGTAAAGGCACCAATGCCAGGTACAATTTTGGATGTTAAAGTAAAAGTTGGAGACAAGTTTAAAAAGGGAGATGTGCTTTTTATATTAGAGGCAATGAAGATGGAGAATGAAATAATGGCAGGAGAAGATGGAGTTATAACTGAAGTTTTAGTTAGCAAGGGAAATAGTGTATCTACTGATGAGATACTTGCAAAATATAAATAGTAGGGGGAAGTTATATGTTCTTGGATATGATGTTAAATGCATTTAAGGATATAATTAAGACATCTGGTTTTTTACATATGACGTGGGGTCAGTTTATAATGATTTTGGTTTCTTTGGTTTTAATCTATTTGGCAATTGTAAAACAATTTGAACCTTTATTATTACTTCCGATATCCTTTGGTATGCTTTTGGCAAACTTGCCTATAACAGGTATAATGGATGCACCAAAGGATGGACATATGGGTGGACTTCTTTGGTACCTTTATCAAGGAGTTGAAAAGGAAATTTATCCACCACTAATATTTTTAGGTGTTGGAGCTATGACGGATTTTGGACCACTTATTGCAAATCCGTCCAGCATAATACTTGGTGCGGCTGCTCAATTTGGTGTGTTTATGGCCTTTTTAGTAGCACTTTTATTAGGGTTTACTCCACAGGAGGCGGCATCAATTGGTATTATTGGAGGAGCCGATGGCCCTACATCAATTTATTTAGCCTCTAAGCTTGCACCTCATAGATTGGGTGCTATTGCGGTTGCCTCATATTCATATATGGCACTTGTTCCTCTGATTCAACCACCTATAATGAAGTTGCTTACAACTAAAGAGGAAAGAATGGTAAAGATGGATCAGCTAAGAAAGGTTTCAAAGGCTGAGAAAATTATATTCCCAATAGTTGTTACTATATTGGTATCGCTTCTTTTACCGTCTGTTGCACCATTAATTGGAATGCTTATGCTTGGTAACCTATTTAGAGAAAGTGGAGTAGTAAATAGACTGTCCGATACGGCTCAAAATGCTATGATTAACATAATTACAATATTTTTAGGTGTTACAGTTGGGGCTACTGCAAATGCAAAGAGCTTTTTAAACTTTGAAACAATTGCAATCACTGCATTAGGACTTGTAGCCTTCTCCTTTAGTACAGCAGGTGGAGTTTTGCTTGGTAAGCTTATGTATAAAGTAACTAAGGGAAAGGTAAATCCACTTATAGGTTCTGCAGGAGTTTCAGCTGTTCCTATGGCAGCAAGGGTGTCTCAGGTTGTTGGACAAAAAGAGAATCCATCAAATTTTCTTCTAATGCACGCTATGGGGCCTAATGTTGCAGGAGTTATAGGTACTGCTGTTGCAGCAGGTGTACTTCTCACTCTATTTGGAAGATAAGAGGTCTAAGGACCTCTTATTTTTGTTGAATTTTATAAAATAAGTTGCTACAATGTAAATGATGTGTTAAATATGAGTAAGGAGTGCGTAAATATGTTATTAGTTTTTGATGTAGGTAATACTAATATAGTATTAGGTGTTTATCAAGACAAAAAGCTTGTTATCGATTGGAGAATAGCAACTACCACACAAAGAACTGCTGATGAATATGGGATTGTTGTGATAAATCTATTTGAAAAGGCTGGGTTAGACTATAAAGATATAGACGCAGTAGTTGTTTCTTCTGTTGTTCCAAATATTATGTATTCTTTAGAACATATGATAAGAAAATACTTTAAAGTAGAACCACTTGTAGTTGGACCAGGAATAAAAACAGGTATAAACATAAAATATGATAATCCAAAGGAAGTTGGAGCAGATAGAATAGTAAATGCTGTTGCTGCTCACGATATATATAAAAGACCTTTAATAATAGTTGACTTTGGAACTGCAACAACATTCTGTGCTGTTGGCAAAAATGGAGATTATTATGGTGGTGCAATAACACCAGGAATAAAGATTGCAAGCGATGCACTCTTTGAAAGAGCAGCTAAACTCCCAAGAATAGAACTTATTAAACCTCCTACAGTTATATGTAAAAATACTGTACAAAGTATGCAGTCAGGTATTATATATGGATATGCTGGACTTGTAGACAATATTGTTACAAAGATGAAGGAGGAGATGAGGGAGCTAAAGGAGGAAACACCATATGTAGTTGCAACGGGAGGTCTTGCAAAATTAATTGCAACTGAAAGTAAAACAATCGATGAGATAAATCCATATTTAACATTAGAGGGATTGAGAATAATATACGAAAAGAACAGGTGATTATATGAACATAGGAAATTTTGTTCCAGAAAATAATGTTTTTTTAGCACCAATGGCTGGAGTAACAGATAAAGCATTTAGAATTATATGTAAAGAATTTGGTGCTGGACTTGTTTATACAGAGATGGTAAGTTCAAAGGGTTTATATTATGGAAGTCAAAGAACAGAGTTTATGTTAGACATTGATAGCAGGGAAGCACCAGCAGTTGTTCAGATATTTGGTTCAGACGCTGATATAATGGGGTTTATGGCAGAAAAAATAAGTGAAAAAGAAGAAGTAGCATTTATAGATATAAATATGGGATGTCCTGCACCTAAGATAGTGAAGAATAAAGAGGGTTCGTACCTTATGAAGGAACCAGAACTTGCTAAGAGGATTGTAAAAAGAGTTGTGGAAAAATCAAAAAAACCCGTCACTGTTAAAATACGAAAAGGTTGGGATGAAAACAGTGTAAATGCAGTGGAATTTGCTAAAATGCTTGAGGATTGTGGAGTTAGTGCTATTGCTATACACGGAAGAACAAGAAGCCAAATGTATGAGGGAAGGGCAGATTGGGATATAATAAAAAAAGTTAAAGAGAGTGTTAACATACCGGTTATAGGCAATGGAGACGTGGTGACTTGTCAAGACGCAAAAAGATTATTAGAGCATACAAACTGTGATGCTATAATGATTGGACGTGGGGCATTAGGCAATCCGTGGATATTTAAAAAGGTTGTCACCTATCTTAAGGAGGGTATAATTTTAGACGATCCAAATCCTCAAGAAAAGATTGATTTTGCAATAAGACATCTTGAGATGATGTATGAGTTTAAAGGACAACGTGGTGTAATAGAGATGAGAAAACACATTGCTTGGTATTTAAAGGGTTTAAAGAATGCGACGGTAATTAGGGATATGGTTAATAGGATTGAAGCTAAAGAGGAGATTATTAAGCTTCTTGAGAGTTACAAGGGGACTATATAAATTATAGTCCTTTTTTATATTGAAATGTAATGTTAAAAGGTATAAAATGTAATTGAGCACAAATTGTGCACCAGGAGGTATGATATGGATTTTGTAAGAATAGGTGATAAAACAATTAGTGTTTCAAGAATAAATAAAAAAATTGAAGAAATAATAGAACTTAGGGGGAAAGGGTACTCTCAACAGGAGGTTGCAAAAATACTTGATGTTGATAGAAGTTTTATATCAAGGCTTGAGAGCATTGGAGAAGTTCGTAAGGGAGGAGATATAGCCGTTATTGGCTTCCCTATAAAAAACAAAGAAGAAATTTCAGAGGTTTTAAAGGCTTTTAATGTTGAGTACATACTTCTTATGAATGAAGAGGAAAGGCAGAATTTTATAAAAAAACAGGGTGGTAAAGAACTTCTTGAAAGTGTACTTAAGATAATATCAGATGTTAGAAAATATAAACATTGTATTATTATTGGTTCTAATGTTAGAACAAAAATCCTATCAAAGTTATTAGATAGTCACGTATATACAATAGAAATTGGTGATTCACCCTTAAAAAATGATATATATGTTGAGCCGCAAAAGGTTTTAGACATTATAAAAACAATAATAGAATAGGGGGATATTTATGAAAAAAGTTGTTTCTGTAAGTTTGGGAGCATCTTCAAGAAATCATACAGCTGAGGTTGAGCTTCTTGGTGAAAAATTTATAGTTCAAAGAATAGGAACTGATGGGGATAAACAAAAGGCTATAGAACTTATAAGTGAATTAGACGGTGAAGTTGATGCCTTTGGTATGGGGGGAATAGATTTATATTTATATAATGCAAGCAAAAGGTATGTAATTAAAGATGCAATACCTATGATGGAGGCTGCAAAAAAAACTCCTATTGTTGATGGCTCAGGCCTAAAAAATACTTTAGAGAGAAGGGTAATAAAATACATAGATGAAAATGTTTTTTCGCTAAAAGATAAGAAGGTACTTATGGTTAGTGCTGCTGATAGATTTGGTATGGCAGAAGCACTTCATAAATACGGTGCAGATATAACCTTTGGAGATGTGATTTTTGCACTTAATATACCTATACCTATAAGAAGCTATAGAGTTTTTCAAGCGGCAGCAGACATTATTCTTCCTATTGCTTGTAGAATGCCCTTTGAAAAATTGTACCCAACAGGGAAAGAACAGGAAGTTAATGTTGAAAAATTTGAAAAGTACTTCAACGAAGCTGAAATAATAGCTGGAGATTTTCTGTTCATTAAAAAATATATGCCTAAGGATTTAAGAGAAAAGGTTATTATAACTAATACTGTTACAAAGGAAGATGTGGAAGAATTAAGAAAAAGAGGAGCATATATGTTGATTACAACAACACCTGAATTTAAAGGAAGATCCTTTGGTACAAATGTTTTAGAGGCAGTATTGGTTACATTAATAAATAAACCACAGAACGAAATAACAAGTGATGATTATAACTTAATGCTTGATAAATTAGGTTTTAAACCAAGGGTTGTAGTTTTAAAACAAGATGTAGCTAAGCAGGAAATAGCAGAATAAATTATGAAAATTTTGAATTTGGGACATAATGCCTAATATAATTATTGACACTAACTATTAGGTGTTTTATAATAACTTCAATGGCTAATAACAAGCACTGTAAGTTTACTTATGGTGCTTGTTATTAATTATAAAATGTGTTTTATTATTAAATATTTAGCATATAATATTATAAATTTAATGTTAAAAGGGGAGTAATAATATGGCAGAAAACAAACAAGTTATTCTTACATATGAAGGAATTAAAAAAATAGAAGAGGAATTAGAATACCTAAAAACAGTAAAAAGAAAAGAAGTAGCACAGAAGATAAAAACTGCAATTTCCTATGGAGACTTAAGTGAAAACTCAGAATATGATGAAGCAAAGAATGAACAAGCATTTGTAGAAGGAAGAATAGCAACACTTGAGAATATGCTAAAGAATGCAAAAGTAATTGATGAAGAAGACATTAAAACTGATGTTGTATCAATAGGTTGTATAGTTAAAGTAAAGGACTTAGAATATGGAGATGAAATGGAATTTACAATAGTAGGTTCTGCAGAGGCGGATTTTAAGAAGATGAAGATTTCAAATGAAGCTCCTATAGGAAAGGGATTAATGGGTAAAAAGGTTGGAGATAAGGTTGAAATTCAAGTACCAGATGGTACAATAACTTATGAAATATTAGAAATTAAAAGACATTAAAAATGGAGGTATAAAAGATGGCAAATGAAGAACTAAATCAGGTTGAATTAAATCAACTTGAAGAGGAGTACAACGAGCTTATAAGACAGAGAATACAAAAGCTTGAAGAATTAAAAGAAAAAGGACAAGACCCCTTTGAGATAGTTAAGTACGATAGGACTCATACATCAAAACAAATAAAGGATAATTATGAAGAGCTTGAAAATAAGACAGTTAGAGTTGCGGGACGTCTAATGTCAAAGAGAATTCACGGTAAAGCTGGTTTTAGCGATATACACGATAGATATGGAAAACTTCAACTTTATGTAAAGATTGATAATGTTGGTGAAGAAAAGCTAAAGTTCTTCAAGAGCCTTGATTTAGGTGACATAATTGGAGTTGAAGGAGAGGTATTTAAGACTAAAACAGGAGAGATAACAGTTTTAGTTAAGGACTTTACTCTACTTACAAAGTCATTAAGACCTCTTCCAGAGAAGTGGCACGGATTAAAGGACCCAGATTTAAGATATAGACAAAGATATGTTGATCTAATAGTTAATGATAATGTTAGAGATACATTTATAAAGAGAACTCAAATAATAAAGGCAATAAGAAAATTCTTAGATGATAGAGATTACATAGAAGTTGAAACCCCAATCTTATCACCAATTGCAGGTGGTGCAGCAGCAAGACCTTTCATAACTCACCACAATGCTTTGGATATAGATATGTATTTAAGAATTGCTACAGAACTATATCTAAAGAGATTAATTGTTGGTGGATTTGAAAGAGTATACGAAATTGGAAAGAATTTCAGAAATGAAGGAATAGACGTAAGACACAATCCAGAGTTTACTGCAATAGAACTATATCAAGCATATGCGGATTATAATGATATGATGGAACTAACTGAACAGTTAGTTGAGTTTATATGTAAGGAAGTTTTAGGTACAACAAAGGTTACATACCAGGGTACAGAAATAGACTTTAAAGCACCTTGGGATAGGATAACTATGAAGGATGCTGTTAAAAAATATGCTGGAGTAGATTTTGACTCAATTAAATCAGACGAAGAAGCAAGAGAAATAGCAAAAAAGATGAAGGTTGAAGATGAACTTAAAAAGGAATTGAAGGATTGTAATAAAGCAGATATATTAGTTGCTTTATTTGAAACATATGCAGAAAAGCACTTAATTCAACCAACATTTGTATTAGACTATCCTGTTGAAGTTTCACCACTTACAAAGAAAAAACCAGATGATCCAGCCTTTACTGAAAGATTTGAAGCTTATGTATTTGGAAGAGAAATTGCAAATGCATATTCAGAGCTAAACGATCCTATTGATCAAAAGGAAAGATTTTTACAACAACTAAGAGAACGTGAACTTGGTGATGATGAAGCGTATATGATGGATGATGATTTTATAAATGCACTTGAAATAGGTATGCCTCCAACAGGGGGATTGGGTATAGGTATAGATAGATTAATAATGTTCCTAACTGATTCATATTCAATCAGGGACGTTATTCTATTCCCAACAATGAAGCCTACAAAATAATTTGATTTTATTAATTGAATTACAGAATGATATGCTATATAGGCTTAACTGACCAAGAATATATATATTCTTGGTCAGTTTTATATAGTTTTAGTTTTGATTTATATTATTGAATATAGTCTGATATTTATAAATGAGCAAATGTAGTCTATAGATTTATTTAAAAGGCTTATATTTAAATAATTGTGTTATATGTCAACTAATATAACAAAAAATTCTAATAAAAAAATA
This sequence comes from Caloramator sp. ALD01, assembly GCF_000472625.1. NCBI lineage: Bacteria > Bacillati > Bacillota > Clostridia > Eubacteriales > Clostridiaceae > Caloramator > Caloramator sp. ALD01. The sequence continues at coordinate 605 of NZ_AXAA01000027.1, read as the reverse complement.
TAAAAAACATATTGCAAAAAATAAAATTATTGATATAATATAATCTGTAAGCGTTCCACGGTAGCTCAATGGTGGAGCATCCGGCTGTTAACCGGAGGGTTGGAGGTTCGAGTCCTCTCCGTGGAGCCAATTTAATTTTAAAAAAGATATTGACAAGTAGTAAAAGGCATAATATAATAAATTATGTTGTTAGTGACACCAAAAAAGAAATAAAAATAAAAAGGTGTTGACAAGATAAAAAAGACGTGATAATATAAATAAGCGTCAACGGTCCTTGAAAACTGAACAGCGAGAGCGAACGTACCAAATAAGAAGCTAGGTTATAACATGAGAGTTTGATCCTGGCTCAGGACGAACGCTGGCGGCGTGCCTAACACATGCAAGTCGAGCGATATGGAGGTTGGATGTTAGAGGTTAGAGGTTTGAATAGAAGAAATTCCTACGGAATTTCAACAAGTATCCAACTTCTAATTTCCAACATCTAACCTCTATATAGCGGCGGACGGGTGAGTAACACGTGGGTAACCTGCCCTTGAGAGGGGGATAACAGGTCGAAAGGCCTGCTAATACCGCATAACGCTAAGAAGCTGCATGGCGTCTTAGCC
>NZ_AXAA01000026.1:0-33751 GCF_000472625.1 Caloramator sp. ALD01 | reverse complement strand
TATAGCCTACCTATAAGGGATTGAAACCTCTTGAAAGAGTAGTACGACACTATGACGCAAGCAGAGTTTATAGCCTACCTATAAGGGATTGAAACGTTGTTGCGTTTGTTAGGGCATCTTTTATTGATTCCTTGTTTATAGCCTACCTATAAGGGATTGAAACAGCGAATATAAGATAATAGAAGGTAAAATAAAAGACCGTTTATAGCCTACCTATAAGGGATTGAAACATATTGATAAGCGAAATAATGAGCCATTGAATAATATGTTTATAGCCTACCTATAAGGGATTGAAACTTGTAAATATACAAATCTTGTTTAATTAATTCATTTAGTTTATAGCCTACCTATGAGGTTTAAAGCTCCAAAGTAAAGGTAATACTTTACTTTGGAGCTTAAGTTTTACAAAAAAGGTGGTGATGTAATGGATGTAAATGGAACTTTAATTTGGTATTACAACATTTGTAAAAGGGAAGTGTACTTAATGTCCCACGGTATACTCCCAAATCAAGATGATGAAAACATTGATATAGGAAGGTTTATACACGAGAACTACTATAGGAGAAACGAGAAGGAAATACGTTTTGGTAATGTAGCTTTTGATGTTATGTATCAGAACCAAAATAAACTAATAATAGGTGAAACAAAAAAGTCCTCTAAATTTTTAGAGGCATCAAAATGGCAACTTCTTTATTATTTAAAAATATTAAATGAGGCAGAAATTGAGGCAAAGGGTGTTTTACAATACCCAGAAGAAAGAAGACGTGTAGAAGTTGAGCTCACAGATGAAAATATAATAAAGTTAAAGAAGATGGAGGAGGAAATAATAAATATAATCGAATCCCCACTTCCTCCAAAAGTTGAAGAATGTGTTTACTGTAAAAACTGTGCTTATAGAGAATATTGTTATGCATAGGAGTGATTAGATGAACAAGGATATATACATATTTTCAAATGGCGAATTAAAAAGAAAGGACAATACCTTATATTTTGAAACACAAGACACTAAAAAATATTTACCTGTAGAAGAAATAAATAATATATGGATATTTGGAGAAGTGGATGTCAACTTGGGTTCAAAATTCAGTGTTTGAAGGTGATATAACTGAGGCAAATTTAAAGAAGTTACAAATGGAGCTAAATAGGATAATAAAAAAAGAAGCCGATTCAGTAATAATATATAAATTCAACAGCCTAAAATATTCAAGTAGAGAAGTTATGGGACTTGATAAAAACCCACAAAATTCAATAATTTAGTGCAATAAAAATAGGATAGGAAAGGATTATTATAAAATTGTAGCAGGAATTTTAAGAAAAATATAGAAGTATATATTAACAAACTTTAACAAAAGAGGTGTCTTATGAGAGTAGAACTTAATCTTGAGTTTGATGAGCTAAATCTTCCTATCCACTACAACCATATTATGCAGGCGGTAATTTTAAAATGGATAAATGATGAAAAATATGCACAGTTTATACACGACAAAGGCTATGAATTCAACAACAGAAGATATAAATTATATACCTTTTCAAGGCTGGAGGGAAAGTTTAGATTAGATAATAAAAATAAGAGAATAATTTTTCAAGATTCTGCAAAGCTTTTGATTTCATCGGTAGATGATGAGTTTTTAAGATATGTTGTAGAAAACTATATAGAAAATGGCTCAATAAACATTATTGGTAATGAAGTAAAGGTAAAAAATATAAGATACATCTATCCAAAGCTTGATGGAAATGTGTTTGTTACAAAATCTCCAATTACTGTTTATAGTACCTTTGAAAGGGATGGAAGTAAAAAGACCTATTACTACAATCCTTCTGAAGATGAGTTTGAGGAGTTAATAAAAAGAAACTTAGTATATAAATACAATTCATACTATGATACTAATTTAAAGGATATAGACATAAAGATTACACCAGTTAAGGAAACCTTAAATCAAAGTATAGTCCTTTATAAAGGCACAGTTATAAAGGGATGGAATGGAGTATTTAAAATAGATGCTTCAAAGGAAATACTTGAGTTTGCCTATGGGGCTGGACTTGGCAGTAAAAATTCACAAGGGTTTGGTTGTATAGAAGAAGTATAGGAGGTGATAGATTGATAGAGGGAATTATTCAATTAGGGCAGGCAGCATTAAAGGAAAGGGGACTTTTAAACAATATAATAAAGGAAATTGAACCAGAAGTTAAGGGTAAGGTTAGATATGTTTTCAAGCTAAACTTTGATACACAAAATTTAAAAATAGATATTGATGTTAATGAAGAAATGAGTAGTGACACTGCATATAAATACTGTTTTGTAGGTTCATTATATGGAAATTCTCTCCAATGGTATGCTTCAAGCAGTAGTTTAGGATATTTTTTAAATCAGACAATATACAACTTAACAAGCATAGATTTAGGAGAATACTTGAATTCAAAGATAAAATATATATTGGAAAAATTTTGTATACACATTAATGATAAGGATGTTAAATACGCAATAGATTTAAAAAAGCTTGGTTTAGATGTTGATGTAAAGGCAAAGTATCAAGAACATATAAAAGAAGGGAAAAAGGGTAGTAAGTTTTCAGATGCTCTAACAAAGGAAATAGAAGATTATATAAAAAATAAATATGATATGAAGCTAAAGGATTTTGGTGTCTTTGTACTTTGCATAGATGGAAAACCTCTTACAGATTATGATGAGTATAAAAATGCAGTGATTGAATCCAAAAAGCCAAAGATATCTTCAAAATCAAAGGAAGAAAATAGTGTTTGTCATCTTTGTGGTGGCAGTGAAAATGTTATAGAAAATATGGAAAAGAATATGACAAATACAAAGTTGAAATTTTATACAACTAACCTATTAGTTTTTGCCAGTGAGTTAAATAAAAGTAAATATAATAGGAATTTACAGCTTTGTGAAAACTGCCTAAACAGCCTTCTTGCAGGTGAAACATATCTTATGAATAACCTAAATACAAGGCTTGCTAAGTTCAATGTATATATTCTGCCCCATTTTATATATGGTGATGTAATAAATATTAAAGACCTAGACTTTGTAAAGGACAAAATAAAAAATTCCTTTGATACATTAAAAAATTTAGAATCTATAGATGATGTAAAGGAAGAAATAGATATGTCAATAGAAGATAGTGACCATTACTTCCTTCTAAACTTCATCTTCTATACAAAAAATCAAGCATCCACAAAGGTACAGAGGTTTATTAAGGATGTAAATCCAAGTATATTTAAGAGATTAGCAGGAGCTATTAAAACTTCAAGTGGTGAACTAAATAATTTTATACCAGATATAAAATTTAACTTAAACACAATATATTCAATGGTTCCAATACGTGAAAGCAAGGGTGAGGCAACTGAATATAGAAACATTCTTAACATATATGATGCAATTTTATCAACAAGACACCTTGATAGACAAAAGCTTATAAATGACTTTTGCAGAGCAGCTCAAATCATATTTAGAAGACAGGGTGATTCAAGCTTTAAGGAGTACAATATATCCTTTTATCAAAGGGTAGAAACATATATAAATAAGACATTGATTTTTACAAAGGTACTTGAAAAAATTGGCTGTTTAAAGGAGGGAGAAGGAATGGATGTAAGGGAATTGTCCCTAAAGGATGACCTAAAGAAATACATTGAAACAATGAAGTATGATGAACAAAGAACAGCACTGTTTTTACTTGGATATTTAATAGGTGAAATAGGTAATGTGCAAGGAAAAAATTCTGAAGGTAAAAAGCCAATTTTAAACAAAATAAATTTCAATGGAGTAGATAAGCAGAAACTAATGAGATTGTCAACGGATGTGTTTAATAAACTTAATCAAGAAAAGTCAAATGATAAGCCGCTAAGGGTTTATAACGAAGGTATTTATTATGAATTTAAAAGACTTATTGATAAAAATTTATCAAATTGGACTTTAAATAAAAATGAAAATCTATACTACATTCTTTCAGGATATTCCTATGCAAGTGTAAAACATTTTTAAAGGAGGATGATTTAAATGAACAATAATGAAATTTTGTATTTATATGACGCAAAGCTTTGTAATCCAAATGGAGACCCAGATGAAGAAAATAGACCAAGAATGGACTATGAAAGGGAAATAAATCTTGTTTCAGATTTAAGACTAAAAAGATACATAAGGGATTATCTTTTAGATTTAGGCTATGACATATTTGTAAGGGGAGTAGATGGGAAAAAAGTAAATGCAGAGGGAAGAACAAAGGAGTTTAAGGAATTTACAGATGAATGGATATTAAACAATTTGATAGACGTTAGAATGTTTGGGGCAACAATGCCTATTAAGGGAAATAATAAAACCTTCATTGGACCAGTTCAATTTAATTGGGGATACTCTTTAAACAAGGTAGAACTTTTAGAAAGTTCCATTACATCTCATTTTTTAAGTGATACAGGAAATAGCCAAGGTGCAATAGGAAAGGATTATAGGGTAAAATATTCTCTAATTGCCTTCTTTGGTGTTGTATCAGGTAAAAGAGCAGAAAAAACTAAGCTAACAGAAGAAGACCTACAACTTTTAGATAAGGCAATGAAGTACGCTATTGTTAATCTTGCCACAAGAAGTAAGGTTGGACAATACCCAAGGCTTTATTTAAGAGTTGAATATAAGGACAGCCACACTATTCTTGGAGACTTTAGAGACTATATATCTTTAAATGAAAGGGTTGAAAATATAAGGGATATAGAAGAAGTAAGCCTTGATATTACAAAACTTGTAGCGAAGTTTGTTGAAAATAAGGACAGGATAAATAAAATATTCTATTTTACAGACAGTTCACTTGAACTTAAGGTAAATGGAAGTAGGGTGGATTTAAAGGAAGCATTAAAAGATTTTAATCTTGTTGAAGTTGAGTAGGGTGATTTTATGAAGGTTTTAGTTTTTGATATGAAGGGAAGGCTTGCACACTTTAGGAAGTTTTACACAAATTCCTCCTCCCTATCCTACCTTCTCCCCCCAAGAACCACCCTTATGGGAATAGTAGCAGCTATTATGGGATATGAAAGAGACAGCTATTATGAATTACTTTCCAGTGAAAACTTAAATTTATCTGTTAGAATTATGTTTAAACCAAGAAAGATAATGCAGACATTAAACTATATGAAGATAGAAAATCCAAAGGATGTTTATAAGGTTAAGGATCATACACAGGTTCCCTTTGAAGTCATTGCGTCAGAGAATGGAAATGTAGTATATAGGGTGTATTTAAATCATAAAGATGAAGAAGTATATAAAATAATAAAGGATAAAATAGCCACATCAAGATGTGAATATCCCATTTACTTTGGTACCGCACCCTTTAGTGCCTCCTTTGAGTTTGTAGGGGAATTTGAGGCTGAAAATATAGATGGCATACAGGAGATTGTAACTCCAATAAATAAGGATTTTATAGAGAAACTGGACTTCAACTTTGAAGATTTTACACTTGCAAGGGAGAGAATGCCAAGGGACTTTTATAGTGATAGGCTAATTAAGGAGGCTGCAACATATATATTTGAGGAGGAAGGAAAGGCACTTAAGGTAAAGTTAAATTGTGATGCTTTAAGACTGCAAAATGGAGAAAATATAGTATTTATGTAGGGGACATAAAGTCCCCTTAATCTTTAGGAGGGGTAAAATGCCATTTTATTCTCATCCAGATAAACTTCTAATTGAACATTTAAAGGAAGTTTATGATATAAATAAAGGACTGTTTGAAGATGAAGATAGGGAGGTTTATAGGGTAATATCGATTTGTCACGATTTTGGAAAATATACAACCTATTTTCAAAGACATTTATTTGGTAAAGAAACATCGGAGTTTTCAAAACACGGCTTTATATCTGCAATCTTTGGGGGATATGTTGCCTTAAATCTTTTAAAGGAACCGTACCCTTTATATGTTTATCTTGCTATTTTACATCATCACGGCAATTTAGAGACTCCACTTGAACACCTGCCTAAGAATTTCAAGAAAATAGATGAAGGGGATATTTGGGTTCTTGATAAGATGAACATATTTAAAAAGCAGATGGAGGATATAAAGAAAAACAAAGATGAAATATATAAAGATTATGAAATGGTAGGCTTAGGGCAGATTTTTAATGATTTTTTAGAGGAGGACGCTTTAGATATATTAAAGGAACTTAGAAAAATCCATTTTAAAATTGAAAGGGAACAGAATGAAATTCACTATGTAAATCTGCTTTATTTTTATTCTGCTCTAATTTCAGCAGATAAATTGAGTGCCTCAAATACAAGGGCTTTAGATAATATTGGAGTTATAGAATTTGATAGGTTAAATAGGGAGAGGGAAGAAAAAATAAAGGGTAAGCAGGATATAAATGGAATAAGAAGCAGTATATTTAAAAATGTCCTTCAAAACATACAAAAAAACAAAGATAAAAGTATGTTTACCATAACAGCACCGACGGGTACAGGAAAGACTTATACAGGATTTTTTTCTGCGTTGAAACTAAGGGAACTATTAGGTGGTAATAGAAGAATAATATATTCTCTTCCCTTTACATCAATAATAGACCAAAATTATGATGTAATAGAGGAGCTATTTTCAAAATTTCAAGAATACCAAAGTTTCAAGGGAAGGTATTTAATAAAGCATCACAGTATGGCAGATGTTGAGTATTTAGATGAAAATATGGATTATACTAAAACACAGCAGGAACTTCTTATAGAAAACTGGGAAAGTGGAGTTGTAGTTACTACCTTTGTTCAGCTTCTTGAAACTTTAATTGGCAATAGAAACAGAATGCTTAAAAAATTTGTGAACATAAGAGGTTCTATAATTCTTTTAGATGAAGTTCAGGCAATAGATATAAAGTATTATCCTTTAATTGACTTTATATTTAATCTTGCTGTTAAGTATCTTGAGGTAAAAATAATAATGATGACGGCAACAAAACCTGCAATATTAAATGGGGCTGTTGAGCTTTTAGAGGGGTGCGATAAGTATTTTTCATTATTTAATAGGACGAAATTAATCCCAAGGCTTGAAGGGATTAGTGTTGGTGAGTTTATACAGGAGTTTAAAGAGAATATACAAGATAAATCCTATTTAATCGTATGCAACACAATAAATCAATCAATTGAGATATTTAGTGGGCTTAAGGACTTAGAGGATGTGTATTATCTTTCAACAAATCTTGTGCCAAAGCATAGAAGGGAGAGGATAAAAGAGGTATCAGAGAGGCTAAAGAGAGGGGACAAGATTATACTTGTCTCAACTCAAGTTGTTGAGGCAGGAGTTGACTTTGATTTTGATGTAGTGATAAGGGATTTAGCACCACTTGATTCAATTATTCAATGTGCAGGAAGGTGTAACAGAAACGGCAAAAAAGAGCTTGGTGAAGTATATGTATATAAAATGGTAAATGAAAAGGGAGAACTTTTTTCAAAACACGTTTATGGAAACACTTCAGTTAATATTACAAAGGAATTGATTGAGAATAAAGAGGTTATATTTGAAAAGGATTATTACAATTTAATAAATGATTATTTTAAAATGGTTATAAATAATAAACAAAAGGATGTTTCAAATGGTTATATAGAGTCTATAAAAAGGCTTATATTCACAGGTGACTATAAATACCCATTAAGCAGGTTTTCCTTAATTGAAAACAATCCTACATATATAGATGTGTTTGTAGAGGTAGATGATGAGGCAGTTAAAACTTTAAAGAAATATTTTGAAATATTATTAATAAAAGATTATGAAAAAAGAAGAGAAGAATATTTAAAGATAAAGAATCAACTTAACTATTATTTCATCTCTGTTCCAGAAAAAACTTATAAAAATTTTGAGAATAGATATGGTATATTTGTCCTTCCCCAAATAGCTCTTAAGGACTACTACAATGTAGATACAGGGCTTATAAGAGAGAAGGATGAGACATTTATGATTTTTTAAATTATTTTTACACTAAAATTTAGAAAAATTTTTTATATAATAATTAAAATAAAAAAAGGAATTTGTAAAATTGTAACGAAAAATATAAATGTAGCCCAAAAAAGAGGGGGGATATGATGAAGGAATTATATGCTGCGGCCCTTTTGCACGATATAGGTAAGTTTTATCAAAGGACGCAGGATAATAATGAAAAGGAAAAGGTAAAAAGGGCATACAAGACGATATATGAACAGGAGGGTGCATATTCTCCAAGACATCAGGAGTGGGGTGCCTACTTTTGTGAAAAACTTAACTTACCAAATATAAATGAAATCAAGAGGCTTGTTAGGAATCACCACAAACCAACTGATGTATATGAAAAAATCATATCAATAGCAGATATGCTCTCTTCAGGTGAAAGAGAGGAAAAGGAAGATGATTGTAAAAATCTAATTTCTGTTTTAAATTTGGTTAAGTTAAACAGAAGTAGAGAAGAAAAAAGAAAGTATAAAAGGATTTCAAGGCTATCGCAGTTTAATGAACTTATGGATAGCGAAGAACAAAATATATCGGTTTCATACAAAAGGTTGTGGGATGAATTTGAGGGTGTTATAAAGGAAGAGGGAGATATAGATAGAATATACTATATACTAAGTGAATACACCTCAAATGTTCCATCTGCATATTATTATTCAAGACCAGATATAAACCTTTTTTCACACCTTAAAACAACTGCTGCAATTGCAGTATGCTTATATAAGCAGTTTGAGGAAGAAATAAAAAATGGAGACTATAGAAAAATAGATGAGATTTATACAAAAGTAAAGCTTAATAAGGAGCTTTTTAAGGAAAACATATTTTGTTTAATAAAGGGTGATATATCTGGTATTCAAAGCTTTTTGTATAACATAGATATGGAGGATGCTCTAAAGAATCTAAAGGCTCGTTCATTTTACCTATCATATATTCTTGATATCATTGCAAGGTATATAGTTGATGAGGAAGGACTTACCTTAAGCAATATACTATATTGTGGTGGAGGACATTTTTATATAATTGCACCCAATAAAACAAAGGAGAGAATAGAAGAGTATAAGAAAAAAATACAAGAAGTTTTATTTAAAGCACACGGAATAGATGTTTCTGTTCTTTTATCCTGCGTCGAATTTAATATTGGTGATTTAGCTACTGCAGATTTTTCAAAGGTTTTCTGGGCTGCAGGAAACAAACTTTCAGAAGAAAAATTTAAGAAGTTTTCAAACATATTAAATGAAGATTTCTTTATGCCAAGAGAAAATATAAATATATGTCCATACTGCAAAAGAGAAATTAAGGGAGATATTTGTGAGTTTTGTGAATCCTTTGTTGAGTTAGGTAATGCACTTTATAGAAACAAGTATGTGTATTTACACAAAAGAGAAAAGTTTAATGGAAAAGTTAAAAGGGTAGAAGATGTTTTTGCTTCCTTTGGATATGAAATTGAGTTTACAGATCAATTAAATAAGAAGGCATTTTCTGTGAACAAAGAAGGAGTAGACTTTAAAAATACATCAGGCTACATTAAAACAGCAAATTATATGTATAAAGAAGGTAGTAGGGTAGCTACCCTTGAGGAAGTTTCACAAAAGGCACAAGGAATTAAAAGGTGGGGAGTCTTAAGAGGTGATGTTGACAACCTTGGAAGAATATTCTTAGAAGGTTTGGGAGAAAACAAGTCAATATCAAGGGTTGCGACGTTATCCTCTGAGCTTGAGATTTTCTTTGGAAAATTCCTTGAGGACTATGTAAGGGAAAATTATAAAGAGTGTATGGTTATTTACTCAGGTGGAGATGATTTCTTTATAATAGGTCCTTGGAGCAGTCTTCCAGATTTAGCATATGGTTTAACACATAAGTTTAATGATTATACTGGTGGTAATAGTGATATTACAATATCAATGGCAGTAGAGATTGCACCAGATGTTAAATTCCCTGTGTTTAGAGTTGCACAGGATGCTGGAGATAGCTTAGATATGGCTAAAGAGTATGAAAGAGGCGGTAAGACAAAAAATGCTCTTTCCTTTTTAAAGGATGTTATAGGATGGGAAGAGTTTGAGGAGTTTAAAGAGATTAAAAACGATATGAAGCATCTGGTTGTTGATAAAAACGTAACAAGAAATATATACTACACAATTTATTCTATTATTAATCAATATGAAAGAAGTAAGGAAGAGAAAGATTTGTTTAAATCTTGGAGACTTGTTTATTATTTTGCAAGGCTTCAAGAAAGACATAAGGATGCTAAAGAGAATATTAAATTGCTTATAAGCAAAATATTAAAGAACAATAATTCATTGTATAATAAGCTGTTTACAGCAACACTTTGGTCTGATATAGAAAGTAGGGGTTAAGGAGGTAGGAAAGATGCCAAATAATAATCAAAACAAAGGGAAACAGCAAAATAATATTCCAAATAATCAAGAGGATATTTTAAATGCACAAACTGCATCTATACTTTTAAATCCTCAAAAGGATGCAGATGGAAAGTTATTATTTGAAATTGCTGAAAAAGTTGGTAAAAGAATTAAGGATGATGGTGTAACGGTATCTCAAATTAGAAAAATATATTCTGAAGTTAGAAAACTTGAATATGATGAAAAACGTGAATATCAATACAATTTAAGATTAATAAAAGCACAGATTGGATATACAGCAGGTAGATTTTCTAAATTAAAGAACTTTAAAAATGTTTTTGACATACTAATTCAAGAAACATTAAAGGGAGATAAGACTGAATTAAAGAGGTTTAAAGATTTCTTTGAGGCAGTAATAGCATACCACAAGGCTTATGGTGGAAATTAATGAAGGGGGTACATTATTATGGGTTTTAATGAAATAGTGTTAAATGGAAAATATGTAATAGATGCAGAAATAAAACTTTTAACAGGACTTCATATTGGTACAGCAGGAAATAGCTTAGATATCGGTGGTGTTGATAATCCTGTTATAAAGGATGTATATGGTAAACCATACATACCAGGAAGTAGCTTAAAGGGTAAACTTAGAAGTTTAATGGAGTTTTATAATAATAAACTAACTATTGGTAATGTTGCATATTCTGTTTATAAAAACAATGGTGGAGACGGTTCTATAAGAATGCATATGTGTGATAAAAAGGATTGTATTGTTTGTGGTCTTTTTGGAAGAAATCACGGACAGCATAAAATAATAACAAACTCAAATGGTGCTTATGTGGATAGAACATTTGAGGAAGCTGTGGAACCAACAAGGTTAATAGTAAGGGATGCACATCTTATAGATGAAAGTATTACAGATGAAATGAAGGACAATATGGATTTTGAATATACAGAAGTAAAGTTTGAAAATAACATAGACAGAATAACATCTGCGGCAAACCCAAGACAGACAGAAAGAGTACCAGCAGGGGCAACCTTTAAGTGTAATTTTGTTGTAAATGTGTACAATGATGATGATAAAAAATACTTTGAAGCACTACTTACTGCTATGAAACTTCTTGAAGATGATTATTTAGGTGGTCAAGGTAGCAGAGGTTATGGACAAGTTAAGTTTGAAAATATAAAAATAGAGTATAAAGGTAAAAATGCTTATTTAGGAAAAGAGGATAAAAAGGTTTTTGGGCCATTTAATTCATTAAATGAAGTTAAGTTAGGATGATGGGTATGAAAAGGTATAGAGTAAAGCTAAAATTTAAGGAACCTATACATTTAGGGTATAGGGAGGGTATGTTTAATATAACCGATACAACTATTCATTCTGATACTATATTTTCAGGTATTGTAAATTGCTATTCACTTTTATTTGGAAAAGATAAAACAGACAATTTTTTAGATAACATATTACAAGGCAAACTTAAGGTTTCATCCTCCTTTTACTATGTAGATGATGAGTACCTTTATCCAAGACCAATATATAACAAGATGTATTTAGATGATTTTAAAAAGGATAAGAAGATAAAATATATAAGCGAGAAGGTTTTAAGGGGACATGCAAAGGATAAATATGTAGTAGGAAATATGCTTTTATCTAAGAAAATAGAGAAATATATATACAAAATAGAAGAAAGACCAAGGGTTGTAGTAGATAGGTTAAATAACGGTTCAAGTATTTACTATACAAGTTGTTGTAGGTTTAATAAAGGCTGTGGACTTTGGTTCTATATGGATGTTGAGGATGAATTAAAGGATGAGGTTTTCTCTGCTCTAAACTTATTGGCTGATGAAGGATTAGGTGGTATGAGGAGCTATGGTTATGGACATTTTGAGTTTAAATTCTTTGAAGAAAAGTTAGAGAAGCCTTCAAATAAAAATATTCTTATATCTTTGTGCTTACCTAAAAAAGAGGAGATAGAAAAGTTTTTAAGCTATGGAATTGTAGAAAGAACAGGATATATATATTCACCATATGTAAAAACAAAGAAGCATAATATATATAGGATGTTTGAGGAAGGAAGTATTATAGGAGGAGAAGCTGAAGGAACAATTTTTGATGATACTCCAGAGGGATTTAATGAACATAAGGTTTACAAATATGGCAGGGCGTTTTTAGTTCCCTTTGAATAAGGAGGGGGAAAATGGATTATAAAGTAAATTATTATGAGATTGAGATTTTATCTCCAACAACGGTGACATCAGGGGATAAAATTCCAAGCTTTCAAGTTGTTGTTGAAGGTAAAAAAGCATATATAATTGATATAATGAAAATGATAAAGGCAAATAAAAAGGCTTTGAGTCTTGTTGAAACATTTGATTTTAATTCTAACCAAAGTTTTTTAGATAGGTTGAAAATTGAAAGAATAGATTATAAAAGCTATATAAAATATGAACTTGATTATGTTGGTTCAACAAATAGAATAAGAGAAATAAATGAAATAATGAAAACAGCAGGAAGGCCATATATACCAGGAAGTTCTATAAAGGGTGCTGCAAGAAGTATGCTTAGTAGGGCACTTAATAAAGAAGATATTTACTTGAGAAGTTTAGATAATTCTGTAAAAAATAAAAAGAAAAGTGAAGTATGCGATGATAGAGCAGAAGAAGAGTTGTTTGGTTCTCCTAATTACTCTCCTTTTAGATTTTTAAACATATCTGATACTGATGTGGTAGATGCTTCAAACCTTGAACTTTGTGATATTAAGGTGTTGAATGTATGTAATGGAAAAGCAAAGTGGTTTGCAGGAAGAGAAAACATAGAAGATAAAAAAAGAGCAGTTTCTATACATACAGAGGCACTTAAAAGGGGAACAAAGCTAAAGGGTAAAATAAGTAGTGGATTTATAAAATATTTTAAAGAAAATAGTTTTACAGGTATTAAAAATATTGACATTGTAATTGATTATGTGTCAAAGTTAAAGAAGGAAGTATATAGCTATATTAGTTCTGAAATTGAGTTTTATGAAAAATATAATAATGGTGAATTAACTGATGTATTGAATTTTTATAAAAAACTGCGTGATATGAAGCTTGCAGACAATGAATTTATATTACAAGTTGGTTTTTCAACAGGATATAAGCCAAAGAGTGTTATTAGAAATATAGATAATAAGTTTATTCAACAACTAAAGGTTGTAAGTAAAGGTAGAATATATGAGGATATGTTTCCAAAAACACGAAGATTGGTGTATAAAAATGGTAAGATAGAAGCACCACTTGGGTGGATTAAGGTTACTTTGAGGTAAGTTTTATGAAGGGTGTTAGAGTTAGTGTAAAAATGGGTTTTAAAAACCCATTTTTCTTTGATAAAAAATATAAAAGCACCATTAGCAATAGACTTAAAGAAACAGGAATAGAAAGATTTGCATTTTCAGATTTGGTTTGTAAAAGAAAAAAGGTAATAGAGGATGGGTTTTATGCAATTGATGAGGCAAGATTTGATTTTACAACATTAAATTTTAGTGGGTTACATACATTTATAAGTAGCATTTTAAAAGAGGGTATTGAATTTAAATATGGAAAAGTTATAAATATTGATGTGGGAGTAAAGAGGATAGAGTTTTTTAATGAAGGATATCTTTTATCCCCTGTTTTAGTTTTAGATGAAGAGGGCAAAAGTATTGATTTTGTAGAGAACCCTGTTTTATATAATAAATTGATTAGGGATAAAATTATAAGGAAGTATGAAAATATGTATGGTAAAAAACCTGATAATGATTCGTTTATAATAATTTTTAGAAATACCCCAGATAAAATTGTAGAAGAAGGAAAAATATATTTAAAGTCAAAATGCGAGCTTTATGGTTCTAAGGAGCTTATATATTTAGCAAATTGTTTAGGATTAGGTGACGATAATGAAGAGGGATTAGGAATGATGTCAGAGGAATTATATTTTTATAAAAAGAAATAATACTATGTGAAAATGAAGCTAAACTTAACTACACAGTTGTAATGTATGAAATTGGACAGCACTTTGAGTGCGGGAAAACTTGATCTAATGGAAGGATTAACCTTAAAGCGGTTAATCTTATCGGCTTATGTTTATCAGTGTAAAAAAACAAAAAGTACAAAATAAAAGAATTACGAATGATTTAAATGAATTGAGATATGTAAAGAATATCTTGAACAGTTTATTAATTGGAGTAAATAATAAAATATAAAAACTGTGGACTGAAAGCTACAGTTTTTTGCTGTCGACCCCCAATCCTGCAAAAAAACCGGGGGGTCGACAGCAGCCTCAAACCCTTGAAGAACCTACAAAGCTACTTTTTTATTACGAAAAAGAAACAATTTGACAATTCAGAAAAATATAGATATAATAATGATTGAAAGGGGGTTTATAGCCTACCTATAAGGGATTTAAAAATATAATGGCAGCCGTATTACTTATAACATAAGAGAATTCATCTTCGGATGAATTCTTTTCTTTTTATTAACCATATATGGAATTTTTATTATATTTGAAGTAAAATAAAAATATACTTGTAAAGAAGGATGTGGTTTTATATTTGGTTATGTTACACCCTTAAAGGGAGAGCTAAAGGTTAGGGAGCTTGATGTTTTCAAGGGCTACTACTGTGGAGTCTGCACATCCCTTGGAAAGATAAACTACCCAGCAAAGTATATTTTGAATTACGATATGACCTTTCTTGCCTTGTTTTTGTCATCAATAAAATATGATACAGACAGGCCAAAGAGGAGGTTTTGTGGATATAAAGTAAATAAAGTAAACTATTTTACAAATGAATATATAGACTATGCAGCTATGATGAATATAATCTTAACAAACAGAAAGCTCCTTGATGATTTTAATGACGACAAAAACTATTTTTCCCTCCTACTTTCAAAGATTTTTAATGTGAAGGGTAGGGAGGAGTTTAGGGATAAAATTGAAGGGATAGATAAAAACCTTTATGAGATGTCTTCTTTAGAAAGGCAGAACTCACCTGACATAGATAGACTTAGCCACCTATTTGGAGAAATAACAAAGGAAATCTTCGATGTTTTAGAAGGTAAAACAGGTGAGGTATTAAAATATTTTGGTTATAATCTTGGAAGGTGGATATATGTAGTAGATGCATTAGATGATTTAGAGAAGGATATAAAGGAGAAAAAATATAATCCTTTAATTTATGCCTTTAATTATGATAACGAGGAGAATTTTAAAGAAAGGGTAGTTGAAAATATAAGATTTGTTCTATATAGCTACCTTGAAAACATAACAAAGGCTTATGAATTACTTGATATAAAAAAGAATAAAGGGATATTAGATAATATAATTTATCTATCCCTTGCAGATAAGACAGAAAGAATACTAAAGGGGGAAAGGATAAATGAAAAATCCATACGAGGTATTAGGTGTAGACAAGAACGCTTCAATGGAGGATATAAAGAGAGCCTATAGGGAGCTTGTGAAAAAATATCATCCAGATAGATACCAAGACAATCCTCTAAAGGAACTTGCAGAGGAAAAATTAAGAGAGATAAATGAGGCCTATGAGTACCTTTTAAATAACCACGGAAAACAGCAGAGTGGATATTCAAATGGAGGCTATTCATCAAGTGCTTACTCTAATCAAAATACCTTTACTGATTTTCAAAGGGTTAGGGAGTATATAAATAGAGGAGATTATTTTAGTGCTGAAAGGGAGCTAAATAGAATAAATATAAGAAATGATGAATGGTTCTATCTTATGGGACTTGTATATATAAACAGAGGAAACTATTCGGTTGGATATGACTACATAAAAAGGGCATCAGAAATGAATCCATATAACCAAGAGTATAAAGATGCCCTCTATAGAATGAATAATAGCTATAGAAGCTACAATACCCATTACTACAACACCTCAAGAAGGTCAAATGACGACTGTTGTACTATATGTACATACCTATACTGTGCAGACTGTTGTTGTGAATGTTTAGGAGGAGATTTAATTTCCTGCTGTTAAGAGGGGGGATAATGTGGATAAAACCAAAAGGGTTGCTTATAGCGGTATAGCGGCAGCACTTTCTATAATATCTCTCTATTTAGGTCTTGTAAGTGTTAAGGGTAAAATAACTTTTTTATCCCTTGCAAGCTATATCTTATCAATACCTGTTATTGTTTCAAATATATATACAGGGGTTTTGGTGGCAGTAGCATCAGACATATTAGCCTTCTTTTTAATACCCAATAAGGCGTATGTGTTAGTTTTTATCCCTATGTCCTTCTATCCATCTGTTAAGGCATATTTAGAGAGCAGAACGAAATTCCATTGGGTGTTTAAGTATATTTACTTTAATATCTCAATAATTGCTGTGTATAATGTGTATAAGTTATTCATTTCAAATGAAATTGTAATTAGCTACTACTATTTATTTCTCATAGTAGCACAGTTATTTTTCTATATCTACGATGTGGTATTTACAAAATTTATTGGATGGGTAATAAGTAAATTAGGGCTGTGAAAACACAGCCCTATATTACTATTTCAACTTCCTCACCATTTTGTGATTTTACGTATAACAATTGTAATCCTTTATATTTAATTAATTCTTTAAAACATCTCTTTAAAGCCTTTAAATCTATGCAATCTAAAGCTTCTTTAAATTCCTTGTCAAGCCAAGGTTTACCTATAAAAACAACCGCATTTAGTATGTTAATTGCAGTTCCTAATAGAAAAGCTGGAACTTTAATTTTTATTATTTTACCATTGTTTTCCTTAATGTATATTCTCATCTTGCTCACCATTACTCAACTACAACTTCAACAATGTCACCATTTTCACTTTTTATATCAACTATTTTCCCTTCAAGACCTTCACTTACTGCCTTCAAAATTGCCTGTATATCAATTTCTTCAAGTCCCTCAACACCTTCAACCTTTGGCAATTTTTTAATAGCTGCTCCAAGGGTGCTTATGAATTTTACAGGTACATTGATGTTTACGTTGTCTCCCTTTGATGATTTCACTATTACCTTAAACATTTTATCTTTAGTTTCACTTGTCTTTTCTTGCTCCTTTGAATTTAAAAGCGAAATAAGTTCCGCTGCCTTTTGTGAATCAATCCTGCCTTCCTCAACCATTTTCAATACCTTCATTATTTCTTCGTTCATTTTAATCCCCCTTTAAATTTATTTTTTTAATAAATTGATTGCATCATCGGCGGTTATCTCCCCGTTTTCAAGTTTTGTTAGTATGTCCAAGGTGTTGTTTTCGTCTTTTGATTTTGTTGGTATGTATCCAAGTGCAGATATTACATCATCAAGTTTGCTTCGAACTGTAGGGTAGGATACACCAAGTTCCTTTTCAACGTCCTTTATATTTCCTCTGCATTTTATAAATACTTCAATGAAGTTGAGCTGTTCTGATGTTAAATTTGAAAACCTTGAAAGTTCAAATTCGTTTTCAATGACTGTTTGGCATTTTGTACATTTAAGCTTAGTTGCAATTAATTTTGAATTGCAGACAGGACATTTGGATATAATTTTAAATGCCATACATTATCACCTCTCTTAATTATATTATAACTCTAATATTAAAAATGTAAATACAGAAATTAAATATTTTGATTCAAGACAGCAATAAAAATTAAAAATATTAATTACAGTATTTAAAATATAAAAGGAGATGATTGTGTGAAACTAAATAAAAGGACGGTCGTTATTCTTTTTTGTCTTATTCTATTTGTAGGTTCTTTTTTATGGATGAGAAAAATTTTAATTAATGAAGGAGTAGTACAACCTTTAACTAAAACCAAATCAAAAGTAGTTTCAAATAAATCATTAGAATATGAAATATATGATACAATGCACAGGATGGCAAATACAAAAATAGAGGCAGTAGATGGTGAAGTTTGGGGAGAAGTTGAAATAACAGTTGAGCTGTGTGATAGATTGATTGAAAAGATTAAAGAAAGCAATTTGAAAGCTTTAGAGAAGAATAAATTAATTGAAATACTAAATAGGTGGAAAAATGGAGATTTTTCAAATTGTGTAGAGGAACATAACTATGTATGGAGTAAGCTTGGAGGGACAGTAGGTAAGGCCAAAAGTTTGCGAAAATAATTTTGTTAAAAAATGGTGTATAATATTTTCTAATTTGCACAACATAATACAAAAAAAGGGGTGTAGCTATGAGGCTTGAAAGGGCAATGGAAATTCAAGACTCACTTGGTGTAATTGATGTAAAGTACAACGGCCACAGTGTCTGGATTGAGGAGGTACATAAGGATACAAAATCAGCAGTTGTTAAAGACTTAGATACCAACAAGGTTTTTGAAGTTCCTGTTTCAAAATTACAGGAGAAATAAAAATAAATATACTTTAGGTGATAATCACCTAAAGTATATTTATTATAAATTAATCTTATAAATTCTTGCCTCATAAGGTCTTAAGGTTATATTGTCTATATTTTCACCTAAAAAGTTGTAGTTTGATAAGATTAGCTTAGCCTCTTTAATCTCAACATCTTCAGGAAGTTTAAATTCAGGTGTTCCACCAAAGAAGTTTACCACTACTAAAAATGCATCATCTTCCCCTTTTCTTATATATGAGTATATCTCCTCGTGCTCTCTATTAATTTCAATAAAATCTCCATAAACAAGAGTTAAATTGTTTTTTCTAAGTTCGATAAGCCTTCTATAGTAATTTAATATTGAATCTTCATCCTTAATTTGAGCTTTAACGTTTATATCCTTGTAATTTGAATTAACCCTAATCCAAGGAGTAGTCTCACTAAATCCAGCGTTTTTGCTGTCATCCCACTGCATAGGCGTTCTTGCATTATCCCTTGATGTTAGGTGTAGCCCCTTTATATAGTTTTCGTGGCTCACAAGTCCAGATTCAACAAAATCCCTATATTTATTAAAAACAGCAACATCCCTATAATCCTCAAGTTCAAAGTCCCAAGCATTTGTCATTCCTATTTCATCACCATAGTATATAAATGGTGTTCCCTTTTGGGTAAGCTGTAATGTTGCCAGCATTTTTGCAGACTCTTTATGGTATTTTTTATCGTCCCCAAGTCTTGATACTGTTCTTGTTGAGTCGTGGTTTGAGTAGAAGATTGGGCACCAGCCTTCCTTCTCATCCCTCATCTGCCATCCACTCATCTTTTCCTTTATCTCTTTTACTAAATCTATCTTTCTTCTCTCCCAGTCCCTTTCACCTTTGCCAACAGAGTGCATATCAAAATGGAAGGTCATATCAAGTTCTTCTCTATCAACACCTGTATATAGGTAGGCATTATGGTAGCTAATTCCCCCTGTTTCTCCGATTAAAACGTGATATCCTGTGTTAAATACCCTTCTTCTTATTTCCTTTATATAGTCGTGTACCTTAGGTAGGTTTTGAACATATTTTATAAAGTCTCCATATACTTGTCCTTCTTTTATCTCTGCATCTGGGAAGTTAAAGTCCTTTTCAAGATGGTTTATTGCATCAAATCTAAACCCATCAACTCCTAAATCAATCCAAAATTGAATCATTTTAATTATTTCATTTCTTACATATTCACATCTC
The DNA here is from genome assembly GCF_000472625.1 of Caloramator sp. ALD01. NCBI lineage: Bacteria > Bacillati > Bacillota > Clostridia > Eubacteriales > Clostridiaceae > Caloramator > Caloramator sp. ALD01. The sequence goes on along the minus strand of NZ_AXAA01000026.1, from coordinate 13,881 downwards.
CAGTTTAAATCAGGCATTTTCTTTGAGAATAGGTGTAGATAATATTCTCCTGATTGTTCATCATATTCCCAAGCACTTCCACCAAAGAAGGAACCCCAATTGTTTGGAGGATTTCCGTTTTTACCAGGATGCCATATATAATAGTCCCTATACGGATTGTCCTTTGATTTTCTGCTCTCAACAAACCAAGGATGTTCATCTGAGGTGTGGTTTATAACAAGATCCATTATTAGCTTCATATCCCTCTTATGCATTTCTTGGATTAGAAGTTTGAAATCCTCCATTGTACCAAATTCATCCATAATATCATAGTAGTCGCTAATGTCATAGCCATTGTCATCGTTTGGAGATTTGTTTATAGGGTTTAGGTATATCATATCAACACCTAAATGTTTAAGGTAATCAAGTTTTTCAATAATTCCCCTTAAATCACCAATTCCATCTCCATTAGTGTCTTTAAAACTTCTTACATATATTTGGTATGCTACGCCTTCCTTCCACCAAGCTCTTTTCACAATAAACACCATCCTTTATAATTTTATACAAATTTTAAAATAATCAGAAAATATCCTTTTTATTTTAAGGGCTGTATTATTTTATACAGCCCATATGTTTATATTTCAACACAAACACCAAAGTGGTCAGATACAACCTCTTTATTTATACCGTTGAATATAACAGATGAAGACTTAACAGGTATTTTCCTATTTACTAAAATTAAATCAAGTCTTAAATCATTTCTGTTTTCATCCCAACCTGCTATTTTCCCCTTTACTGTAACGCCATCATCCTTTACTTCTGCAAGGCTGTAGGTGTCGTAAAGTCCCCTTTGTATGATGTAGTCATAGCCTTGATTTCTTATAAAGGCGTTGTTGTTAAAGTCTCCCATAAGGAATGTTAGCTTATTTTGGTCAATAGTTTCATATAACCTGTCAAACTGCTCCTTAAAGGGTTCCTTCTCATCATCCCACCAACCAAGGTGGCAGGAGTAGAAGTCTATCACTTCTCCTTCTATTAAAATACTTGCCTTTAAAACTCTTCTTGTTTTCCAAAAGCTAAAGTCATCTGCCCTTGAAATGAGGTATGACTTTACATCTTTTACCTTATGCTTTGTTAAAAGAGCAACTCCTTCTTCGTATTTATCATATCCTATATGGCTCTTTTCGTAGTACATACTGTACTTTTCCTTTGAAGTTTGGTTTATTTTATTCATAAGTAGGAGGGCAAAGTTGTCCTCCTTAACAATGTCCATAGCTACTTTACTTTCAATTAGCTGATTTACCTCCTGAAGAGAAACCACATCATATCCCTTTTCAATGATATCCTTTGCAATAATATCAAGCTTTTCAAGCTGATTCTCCTCAATCCAGGAATGGCAGTTTAGTGTTAATAGCTTCATTATTATGCCCCCAATATATCATTTATATCCGATTTTAATATATCTGCCTTAGGACCGTAAATTGCTTGTATTCCCTTATCCTTTATAATTAGTCCAACAGCTCCATTTTCCTTCCATTTGCTTTGTTCTGCAACCTTTGCTGTATCAACAACTGTAACTCTAAGTCTTGTCATACAAGCATCAACTTCAACAATGTTTTCACGTCCTCCTAAAAGTTCAATTATTTTAAATGCTAATTCTCTATTGCCTGTATTAGTAGTTGTTGCAGCAGCCTCTTCCTCTGCATCAAGTTGATTTTCTCCACGTCCTGGAGTTAGTATATTAAACTTCTTTATTGCGAACCTAAACCCAAAGAAGTTTACAGCAAAGAATAGAAGGCAAGTAAATACAAAGTTTAGTAGGTCCTTTGCAAGTCCAGCATTTATTATCATTGGTGTACGTGTTAAAAGTTCTATAAAACCAAAGGCGTGTATTCTTAAGTTTATAAGGTCTGCCATTGCAAAGGCAAGTCCTGTGAACACTGCATATCCAAAGAATAGTATTGGTGATGTAAACATAAACATAAATTCAATTGGTTCTGTAACTCCTGTTAAAAATACTGCAAGTGCAGCAGATAAAAACATTGATTTGTATTGAGGTCTTTTTTCCTTCTCAACGCTCATATACATCGCAAGTGCAGCACCTATTAATGATGCAGTTGAAGTTACTACTTGTCCAACCTTAAATCTTGCTGGATGCACTGTAGCAAGAAGTTTATTATATGTAGCCATATCTCCAGCAGCCTTTAGGTTGTTAAGGTCTGTAATCCAAGCAAGCCATAGAGGGTCTTGCCCATAAACAACTTGTCCAACTTTATCTCCAGTCAGTATGTTGTAAACTCCACCAAGTTCTGTGTAGTTCATAGGTATAGTAATCATATGGTGAAGACCAAATGGAAGTAGTATTCTTTCAAGGGCTCCATATATAAATGTTGAGATAAATGGAGCATTTTCCCTTGATGTTGCAATCCATTTACCAAATGTGTTTATACCAGTTTGTACAATTGGCCAAAAGATTGAAAGTATAGTTGCTGTTACAACTGAACCTAATATAACCACAAAAGGAACAAACCTTTTTCCATTAAAGAAGGAAAGTGCGTTTGGAAGTTTGTTGTAGTTGTAGTATTTGTTATAAAGTGCGGCACCTAAGAAACCTGCTATTATACCAACAAATACACCCATATTAAGTGCTGGAGCACCAAGTACAGATGTAAAGTAGTCCTTAACAACTAAATTTGAGCCAAATATTGTTTTAACAGTTGCATTTGCATCCTGAAGCATTGCACCATTTACGCCAAATATTGCACCTGTTACACGGTTTATTAGTATGAAGGCTATAAGTGCAGCAAAGGCACCACCAGCTCTCTCCTTTGCCCAAGAACCACCTATTGCAACTGCAAATAGTATGTGAAGATTTACAATTATTCCCCAACCTAAATCTTCAATTATTCTTGCAATCGTCTGTGCAAGTGTAATGTCCCCAAATAGAATTCCAATAAGTTTTCCAATTGAAATCATAAGTCCTGCTGCAGGCATTACTGCGACTACAACCATAAGTGCTTTTCCGAATTTTTGCCAGAAATCAAAGGTGAATATTTTTTTAGACATTTTAAAACCTCCTTTAAATGTGAGCAAACGATTGCATAGGGCGTAAAAAAATATTTGATGGATTATGCCATCAAATATTTCAGACAATTAACAATTGTAGTATATAGTAAAAAAAGTCTGATGTCAAGAAACCTAAGATTAATAAAAATATTAAAAATATAAAGAATTGAATAAGTAACCTCATAGGAAGGTGAACTCCCCCCCCTACTTATATAAGGGGGAGATGAATGTTATTGATTAAGTTAAAATGAGTTTTAAGGGGAGAAATTTTAGATGATTTATATTTCATTTATATTGGTAACATCGTATTTTTTAACAAGAGTAATCTTTTTATCTGAACTTTCGTAAATATTACAGTCAAATCTATATCCTCTAATACCCTTTAGCTGAAGCTCTCTTAATATGTTAAATATAGGGTTTGAATCAAAACATTCAAATACTAAGTCCCTATCACAGCTGCTACATATTCCGTATATTTCAATAACATCAAAGTTGTTGTTTATTATATCCTCTGCTATCTCATCTATTTTGTTTTCATAAGTTAGGTTGATATGGTATAAATTCATCATAAGTCGCCTCCAAAAACAATAATATTCAGATTATTTTCAATATTAGTATAAATCAATAGATATAGCTTGTCAATAAATTAACCAAGTTTTAACCTGTTCTATTTAATCCCTTTGAAAAATATAATTTTATAAGACATAGGGGAGTGGTTGTTATTAGAAGGTATATTTTATTGGTTTTAGTTCTCATATTTCTTGTAATGTGGGAGGGGAATATGAATAGTAAAAGGTTAAGTTTCGAATATGATTATCCTTGTGAGACACTTGATGAAAAGTTAGTTAGGGAATTTGTAGAGAAAAAACTAACAAGTGAGTATGGAGGTATATTTACCAACTATAAAATGGAGTTTGGTTCAAGGGATGTTTTGTCAGAATCTGAGGGACTCTCTATGCTCTATTATCTATACATAAAGGATGAGGCAGGATACAGGAGGCATTATGAGTTTGTAATGGATAAAATGATGCTAAAAAATAATTTGGTCTCTTGGCGAGTTGGTGAGGATTATAAATATACATCATCTGCTTCGATAGATGATTTGAGAATTATAAGAGCACTTTTAATAGGGTATAGTGTTTTTGGGGACAAGGAGTACTTCAATCTTGCTAAAAGGATTATAGCCTCTGTTAAAAAATATGAATGTAGGAATGGCTTTTTAGTAGACTATTATGATGGATATACAAAGTCAGGTACTATTACTTTATCCTATATAGATTTGTATACAATGAATCTTATTAGCAATTACGAACTAAGTTTTAAAAGCATATACGAAAACTCAAGATGGGTTTTAGAAAATGGAAAGATAGAGGGTACCCCCTTTTTTAGAAATAGATATAATTTAAGAACAAAACAATATTCAAGTGAGTATAAGGTTGATATGCTTCAAAATGCAATAGTAGTTGAACACTTGGCAGAGGACAACATTTTTTATATGGATTTTATTAAGTTTATTAAAAGTGAAATAGAAAAAAAGGGTGCAGTCTATTCAGAGTATTACATAAGAGATTTAAAGCCAGCCTCAAGGATAGAATCCACAGCAATTTATGCGACTTTAGCAAGGGTTGCTTTATACTATAGGGATGTTGATTTATATAATATGCTAATAAACAGGATGTTAAAACTTCAATGTAAAAATAGACTATCTCCCATATACGGTGCATTTGGTAATGAAGCAAATCTATATGCCCACTCCTTTGATAATTTAAATGCACTTTTAGCCTTAAGGATGGGGGGATGCTATATTGTTAAAGAAGATAATAATTAGTTTATTAGCAATAATATGCTTTATGATTGGAAGAGCCTGTGCAGAGGATAAAAGGGATAGGGTGCTTATAATATACGATACAAGATATAAATTTGGTTATGACAATGATGAGGTTTTAGCCTTTAAACTTGCATTAGGTCATTTTGATGTTGATGTTTATGAGGTTTCAGAGAAGTGCTATCAAGAGGGATATTTGGAGCATTTTGATTGTGTTTTTGTTTTGGGGTTAGATGAAGAGGAACTTTCAAGTAGGGTTTTAGAGGACTTGATGAGGTATAAGGGAACTACAGTTTTAATTGGGACAGGCTTTAAGGAGGTTCTTCTAAGGGAGCAGTTTGGTAAAAATATATTTTTAGGAAAAAACTATAATGCAGTCGATGTATATTATAGGGATTTGGGGTTTTCGTTTAATAGAAAATTTGGTGTTTCGGATAACAATTTTGTTGATTTCTATGACGTAAAAAATGGACAAGTGATTAGCTATTTTACAGATGGTAAAAAACAAATACCATATATATTTAAATACAACAACAGGTGGATTGTTACAAGATATGATTCAGAGGGAACAACCTTTTATATACTTTGTGACGTTCTTCACGATGTTTTAAAAAAAGAACATAGGCAGGAAAAAAGGGTTTTTGTAAGGATAGAGGATGTGCACGCTAAAGTTGATGTTAAAAAATTGAGGAGTATAGGAGACTATCTAAAGGCTGAAGGAATACCCTATATGATAGCCCTAATTCCTGCTTATAAGGAAAATGGAAGGATATATAGGATATCCGATAATAGGGAGCTTGTAGAGACACTAAGATATATGCAACAAAATGGAGCTAGTATAGTTCTTCACGGATATACTCATCAAATAAGGGATGAAAAAACTGGGGAAGGTTATGAGTTTTGGGATATTAAAAATAATAGGGCACCATCGGATGATATGGATAAGTATATGGAGGATAGGGTATATAAGGCACTTTTAGAATGTTTAAAATGTGGACTTTATCCTCTTGCCTTTGAGGCACCCCACTATGCAATAAATAGAGATGGATATGAGTTCTTAAAGAGGCACTTTTCAACTTATGTAGGTCATATACAAACATCAGAACATTCCTTTTGTACAACATCCTACCCTTTTAGAATAAATGATATTGAGTTTATAAATAGGCTTATACCTGAAAACTTAGGCTATGTCTATTCAGACAACATAAATGAAATATTAAAAAATATAGATAGAACTTCCGTAGTTAGAGACTATTTTGGAGGCCTTTATTTTCATACGTTTGTGAATATTGACTATCTAAAGAAAATAATAGGAGAGTTAAGGAATAGGGGTTATTCTTTCTATGACCTAAAACAAGAGGAAAACTATATAAAATTAAAGGACGTTTGTATAAAAAGTAGAGATGGGAAAATAGATTGGGACTATCACAAGAGGATAGATATAAAATTAAGTTTTTATGATATACAAAGGTCTGCTCTTTTTATATTTATCCTATTATTAACAGGAATGGTAGTAATATTAATTCATTCCATTTATCTAAGGAGGGAGAGGGGATGGTGATTTATGATAATTTGTTCCTGTTCTCCCTTTATTCTATATGGCTAATGCTCATCATAGGAGGAATACTGACTTATTTTGGCTATCTATATTATATTGAATCAAGTAAGACAACTTTTTTATTAGAGGAGTTGCCTTTTGTATCTATTTTAGTCCCAGCCCATAATGAGGAGAAGGTAATTGAAGAGACTGTAAGGAGTATAATGGATTTTAACTATCCTATAGATAGGTTTGAACTTATAGTAGTTGACGATTTATCAACAGATAATACAGGGTATATTTTAGAAGGATTAAAGGAGGAGTATAAAGGGAGGCTTAGGATTGTAAAAACAGATTTTAAGACAGGGGGAAAGGGTAAGGCAAATGCCCTAAACATTGGGCTTAAATATGCAAAGGGTGAGTTTATTGCAGTATATGATGCGGATAATAGACCAGATAGACAAGCACTATACAATCTTGTTTGTGAACTTAAAAAGGACAGAAACTTAGGTGCTGTTATAGGTAAGTTTAGGACAATAAATAAAAACAAAAACCTATTAACAAGGTTTATAAATATAGAGGGGCTTAGTTTTCAATGGATGGCACAGGGAGGAAGATGGAGACTTTTTAACTTATGTACCATACCAGGAACCAATTTTTTAGTAAGGAAGGATATACTTGATAAAGTTGATGGATGGGATGATAGGGCAATTGCAGAGGATACAGAGGTTAGCATAAGAATATACAGTATGGGATATAGAATTAAATTTGTTCCACAGGCAGTAACCTTTGAACAGGAACCAGAAAACTTAAGAGTTTGGTTTAAGCAGAGGAAAAGGTGGGTTAAGGGAAATGTATATGTTGTATTTAAATATTTATTTGATAGAAGTTTGATAAAAAGTAGTGCCTTTATAGATGTTATTTACTTTACATTAGTTTATTTTGTTTTTCTACTATCAACATTAATCTCTGACTGTGTTTTTATTCTTGGTTGTTTAACTAACTTAAGTGTGGGTGTTTATGGAAATTTGGTTTTGATTTGGTTTTTATCATATATTATGTTCATACTTGAAGTTGCTATTTCTCTATCCCTCGAGAAGGAGGAATTTACTATTAAAAATATTGCATTGATATTTTTAATGTATTTTACCTATTGCAAGCTTTGGGGTATTGTTTCTACAATGGGTGTTTATTCCTACTTAAAGGATAGGGTTTTAAAAAGGGAACACAGGTGGTATAAGACAGAAAGATTTTAGGGGGGATAAGATGAAGAGGATACTTAAGATTTTTATTATACTTTTTTTAGTTTTTTCTCAAACTATATATGCTGAGAATATAGGAATAAAAAACTATAAATTAAACAACAATGTAGAACTTAGAGGTATTAGAAGTTATTATGATTTTAATTTTTATGTTGATGAAAATTGGTTTTTAAAGGATGAAAGCTATGTATATTTAAATATAAATATAAGTGAAGCAATAAAATATAAAAATTCTATGCTAACTGTATATTTAAATGGTTCTTCTGTTGGAAGTGTTGAGATTTATGGTAAAAAAAATATACAAACAGCCTTCTTCTTAAAAAGGGAAAAAATGAAGGTAGGTTTTAATTCTTTAAGGATATGTGCCTTTAAAATGATAGATGGAGAAGACTCCTATGAAGATACAAACATAGGAAATTGGATTGAGATTCAGGATGACAGCTATGTTCACATAGAATACGAAGAGAATATGGAAAATATAAGGCTAAGTAATTTCCCTTATCCCTTTTTAAAAAGGGGAAATGATGATGGTTTTAACACAGTTATTTTAACAGGGGAAGACTTAGATTCATATCTTGCACTTTTTTATCTATCAGCAGTATTTGGAAGATATGATGCATACTCTAATTTAAGTTTAAGGGTAGAGCATATTAAGGATTTTAGTGTGGATGATGTGGATAAAAATATAATCGTTATATCTCCCTACTTTGAATTAGACGAAAATTTTAAGAAGTACATAGACAGTGAAGATAGAAGCAAAATATCAAATAATGCTTTAGTCAAGCTTATAAAATCTCCCTATAATGTGGATAGGTATGTTTTAATAATAACTTCCTTCGACAGTAAAAAACTTATATTTGCAGCTAAGGCGTTAGGCGATATAGATTTTTTAAAGGGAGTATATGATGATACATTTTATGTAGGTGAATATAAACAAAAAAATAGAGAAATATATCAGGATAGAGTGACTTTAAAGGATTTAGGTTATAAAGATATAGTTTTAAACGGCATAGATAATGAGGTTGATTTTTTTATAGAAATACCAAAGGATAGGAGTTTGAAGGAGGAGGCTTTTGCCCAATTTAATTTAAGGTATTCGAACTTAATAGATTTTGAAAAATCGTCCCTTTGTATTTATGTAAATGATATTCCATATTTAGATAAGGCTTTATCTTTAGAAAAAAGTAGAGGGGATAGTATAAGACTGAGTTTAAAGGATGTAGTACAAAGTGGAAGCGTCAAACTCAAGCTGAAGTTTAATCTTGTTCCTAAAGATAAAAGGAATACAGCATACCTTGCCAACAATTTATTTGCTGTTATTTTGAAGGATTCTATCATATACAAACCAACAAAGATAGAAAAAAGAAGAGACCTCTTGTTTTATCCTGCCCCCCTTATTGAGGATGGAGAGTTTAATGACTTAAATGTTGTTATTCCAAGCAGTTTAGACGGTGAAGACTTAAGTAACTTGTCAAATATATTTGCATTTTTAGGACACAGCATTAAAGGATTAGAGGGATTAAGTGTTAGCTTGTTTGTTGATAAATCAAAAAACAATTTAATTTATGGATTGAACTTAAAGGAACTACAGGATAATTTGTATGTTGCAAAAAAGGATAGAAGGTATAAGGCAAAAGAGAATATTGTACTAAATGAAGGGGATGGAGTAATTGAGCTTATATATGGAGTTTATGCTAAAGATAAATTTATTTTAACCCTAAATGCTGTTAAGAGAGAAGGAATTAAGAATATATCAAAGTATCTCAGCGATTTTGATTTGGTTGAAAGATTAAGGGGAAATGTCTGTGTAATAAATTCTATGGGAACAGTAAAAACTTACTATATCGAAAATGAAAAAAGTATTTATAAAAATATATTTTCTGCCTATGTATGCCTTGGTATGGCTATTATTGTATTTATTGTTTTAATTTATACAAATAAATGTAAAGAATAAATATAATTTTTTAAATGTTTATTGTATTTTAAATAGGTTAATGATACAATAAACATATGATTATAAATTAAGCAAAAGTTTAGGTGATTATATGACAAATAGAGAAAGAGAAATACTTGAACTTATTAAGAAGAACCCCTTTATAACCCAAGAGGAGATAGCTTCAAAGCTTAAAATAGCAAGGGCATCGGTTGCTGTTCATATAACAAACCTGATGAAAAAGGGATATATTTTAGGAAAAGGTTATATTATAAACATTGATGAGTATGTTTTGGTTATTGGAGGGGCAAATGTAGATATACAAGGCTTTCCAAAGGAAAAACTAAGGTATAAAGACTCAAATGTAGGTATTTTAAATATGTCCTTAGGTGGTGTTGGAAGAAACATAGCAGAAAACCTTGCAAGGCTTAATGTAAATGTAAAGCTTATAACTGCTATTGGCGATGATATGTATGGCAGAAAAATACTTGAGCATTCTAAAAATATAGGTATAGATATGAGCCACAGCCTAATTGTCTCTGATGAGAATACTTCAACATATCTTTCTATATTAGATGAAGATGGAGATATGGCAGTTGCACTTTCTTGTATGGATATATGCGACAGGATAGGTGTAGATTTTATAAAATCAAAGAAGAAGATAATAGAGGGTTCAAGAGTATGTATTGTGGATACAAACATACCTAAAGAAACACTTGAAGTTATAGCAGAACTTGAGGATGTTGTTTTGTTTTTAGATACAGTATCTACAAAAAAGGCACAGAAGGTAAAGGATTTCATAGGAAAGTTTCATACAATAAAACCAAACAGATACGAGGCTGAAATTTTAACAGGAATTTATGTTGATAATGTGGATAAAGCAAAAAAGGCCTGTGAGGTTCTTTTGAATAAGGGAGTAGAGAGGGTATTTTTAAGTCTTGGTGAGGATGGAGTAGTATGCGGAGATAGTCAAGGAATATTTAAAATAGATATGCCAAAGGTTTGTGTTGTAAATGCAACAGGTGCTGGAGATGCCTTCTTGGCAGGACTTGTTTTCAGCTATATAAACGATTATTCAATGGAGGCTTCAGCAAAATTTGCAATGGCAGCAGCAGCAATTGCTCTATCCTCAAAGGATACTATTTCAAACAAAATGACTATACAAAATGTAAATACAAAGGCAAAGGAGATGGGATTATGTTAAAGGATTATTTAGTAATTTCACAGGAGGTTAAAGAGGCGCTTGAAAATGGGAAGCCTGTTGTGGCACTTGAATCTACAATAATATCACACGGTATGCCATATCCACAAAATGTTGAAACTGCACTTAAGGTTGAAGAGATAGTTAGACAAAATGGGGCAGTTCCTGCGACTATTGCAATAATAGGTGGAAAGCTAAAGGCGGGTTTAACTCGTGATGAAATAGAATACCTTGGTAAAAAGGGAAGAGAGATAGTAAAGGTAAGTAGACGCGATATTCCATATATAGTTGCAAAGGGAATTGATGGTGCAACAACTGTTGCATCAACAATGATTATAGCATCCCTTGCAGGAATTCGTGTTTTTGCAACAGGAGGAATAGGTGGAGTACACAGAGGAGCACAGGAGACCTTTGATATTTCAGCAGACCTTCAAGAGCTTGCAAATACAAATGTTGCAGTTGTTTGTGCAGGTGCAAAATCAATACTTGATTTAGGATTAACTTTAGAATATCTTGAAACCTTTGGTGTTCCAGTTGTAGGATATAAGACAGAGGAGCTTCCAGCCTTCTATACAAGAAAGAGTGGATTTAAGGTTGATTATAGATTAGATACTCCAGAGGAAATTGCAAAGATGTTAAAGGTAAAATGGGAACTTAACCTTAAAGGTGGTGCAGTTATTGCAAATCCAATACCAGAGGAATATGAAATGGATTATGATACAATAAATAGAGCAATAGAGGATGCACTAAAGGAAGCAGAGGAGAAGGGAATAAAGGGAAAGGAATCAACTCCATTTTTACTTGCAAAGGTTAAGGATATCACAGGTGGAAAGAGCCTTGAGTCTAATATTCAACTGGTATTTAACAACGCAAAGCTTGCGGCACAGATTGCAAAAAATTTATAAAAAAGGCTTGACAAACAATTAACTTTATAGCAAAATATAACTTAAATAAAAATTGAATATGCGTTGACCATGATAGAGGCGCGGTGTCTAAGAGTACTATATCTGAGGCAAGCACGATGATGGTATAGGAAAGGAGCCACCGCCGAAGCGTAGGGCTGATGCTTTAAGGCTCTATGGCTGGGGCTGCATAGAATATATGCAGAACTGTCACAAACGCATAGTTTGTGGAGAGCTATCATGCAAGGGCAGGGTACGTATTTTTGTACCTTTGGTGTCTTTTGCTTTGATGGACTCTCCTCCGAAAAATTATTAAATTAAAGGAGGAGTTTTTTTATGCCAGGATTTTTAACACTTTTACCACCACTTGTCGCTATTTTATTAGCATTCAGAACCAAAAATGTTCTTTTATCCCTGTTTGTAGGGGTACTTACAGGTACATTTCTTTTAAGTTTAACTTCCCACGGTTTTATTTTAAGTTTCTTCTATGCGTTTTTAGGATTAGTAGATAAGATACTTGCATCCCTATCAGATACTTGGAATGCAGGAGTAATACTTCAATGCCTTGCGATAGGAGGCCTTATTGCAGTTGTATCTAAAATGGGTGGTGCAAAGGCAATAGCAGAATCACTATCAAAGAGAGCAAAGTCTGCAAAGAGTGCACAGCTTATAACTTGGATTCTTGGAATACTTGTTTTCTTTGATGACTATGCAAATTCACTAATTGTAGGTCCAATAATGAGACCAGTTACTGACAAGATGAAAATATCAAGGGAAAAATTATCCTTTATAATAGACGCTACAGCAGCACCTATTGCAGGAATTGCACTTATATCCACTTGGATTGGATATGAGATAAGCTTAATAAAGGATGGATATGCTCAAATTGGACAAGATGTAAATGCCTATGGAATGTTTGTTTCAACAATACCATATAGATTCTACAATATATTTATACTTATATTCATAGTTCTAACAGCAGTTTTAGCACGTGAATTTGGTCCAATGCTTGAGGCAGAAAGAAGAGCAAGGATACTTGGAAAGGTGATTGCAGATGATGCAAAGCCAATGGTATCAAATGAGGCTTCAAACATTGAACCAAAGGAAGGAATTAAATTAAGTATATGGAACGCAATAGTTCCAATAGGTGCATTAATTGTGTTTGCATTTTTAGGATTTTACTACAGTGGATATACAAGCATAATGGCGGGAGAAGATAAGGAGTTAATTGAGGCTATAAAAAATGCACCACTATCCTTTAACTCAATAAGAGAAATATTTGGTGCATCAGATGCCAGCGTTGTACTTTTCCAATCAGCCCTTTTAGCAAGTATAATAGCAATTATAATGGCAGTAGCACAAAAGATAATGACAGTAGGAGAGGCAATTGATACTTGGCTTGAGGGAGTAAAGTCACTTGTAATTACTGGTGCAATACTACTTCTTGCTTGGTCACTATCTGGAACAATTAAGGAGCTTGGTACTGCAAAATATTTAGCAGGGGTTCTATCAGGAACGCTACCAAAGTTTTTACTTCCAAGTTTAATATTTGTTTTAGGTTCAGTTATATCCTTTGCAACAGGTACATCCTATGGAACAATGGGAATACTAATGCCTCTTGTTATTCCACTTGCACACTCAATGTCACCTGATGCAAACTTTATGACAATGAGCATAGGTGCTGTTTTAACAGGTGCAATCTTTGGTGACCACTGTTCACCTATATCAGATACAACAATTTTATCCTCAATGGGTTCAATGTGTGATCACTTACACCACGTTAAGACACAGCTATACTATTCTATTGTAGTAGGTGTTGTAACAGTTGTATGCGGTTACTTACCCGTTGCAATAGGTATACCAGTTGTAGTTTCACTTCTACTTGGGGTATTTGCTTGCTTTATGCTGGTAAGATTTGTTGGAAAACCTGTTGAAGAGATAGAAATAGAGGCTGAAGTTGGTTTAGAAGAATAGGTTTAAAAGTAAACATAAGGTAATGGATATCTTATCAGGCTGTTGAAAAAGTTATATATTGATTAGCCCCATGAAGGATTTCTTAGGCATCCGTTCATTTCGCTAATCAATTCTAAGCTTTTCTTTGTTTGAAAAAGTCCTACCCTCGCGATGCCATCGTCCTGATGGCCGCTCGGCTCGGCACGTCCTGTGCCGAATTACG
>NZ_AXAA01000025.1:0-34160 GCF_000472625.1 Caloramator sp. ALD01 | reverse complement strand
ACCCTTAGCTTTGCTACGCCCTAAAATGAGGAAATAATAAAAATAGGGCTCAAAACAAAGCCCTATATAGATTGAATTAACAAATATTACTATATTTTTAATGCTACGCATTTTACATTAATAACTTTTTATGCATTTTATTAAATTAAGTTGAATATTTATAAAAAACGTCATTAAAAGCCACTATTTTTTCGGAGCTCTTGGTGGCACTTTTTGGCGGAGAGGGTGGGATTCGAACCCACGGTGGAGTTACCCCCACGCCGGTTTTCAAGACCGGTGCCTTAAACCAACTCGACCACCTCTCCATATTCAATTGGTGACCCCTAGGGGATTCGAACCCCTGTTACCACCGTGAAAGGGTGGTGTCTTAACCACTTGACCAAGGGGCCAACTCTCTGGCACAGAAAATAATATACCATCTTATTAGACAAAAGTCAACATATTTTTTTGTTTTTTATAAAATTGATATGAAGATATTTTAAATATACATTGGCATAAATTATTTTTATGAATACAATCAGATTGTTGACTTAAATACAAGAAAGCCCCAAGAAAGGATTTTAAAAGGCTCTTTCATGAGCTTTAGCAATTCTTAGCTTTAGACGAAGAAAAAGTCCGTAATTCGGCACAGGACGTGCCGAGCCGAGCGGCCATCAGGACGATAGCATCACGAGGATGGGACTTTTTTAAATAAAGAAAAGCTTAGAATTGCTTTGCGAAATGAACCGATGCCCAAGAAATCCTTCAAGGGGCTAATCAATATATAACTTTTTGAACAGCTGTTTGTTTTAAGAAAAAATATAAACTTTTATTAATTATTTTTAAGTTGAATTAAAAAAGTTAAGGTTATAAAATCTAATTATAATTTTATATAATTTTAAAAAACCAAAGCAGGTGTTAAAATGAAGTATATTATAAATACACTATATTTTTTATCAGGAAGGATATATGTTCCAACCCACCTTTTGGGAAGGAAAAATGTCATCCTGCACATTAGTGACACTCCCTCAAACATCTATGCTTCGATAATTAAATTGGTAAAAAAAATTAATCCAAAATATATAATACATACTGGAGATATTGTTGATAATATAAAATTAGAGCTATATCCTAATAGATTAAATGAATACAAGGATTACGCTTCTATGTTTATTAATGAATTAGTTAAATACACAAGCAATGGTCTTATAATTATTCCTGGAAATCACGATAATATTGACGTAATAAAAAATATAGATAAAGTTATTATAGTTGAAGAAGGTAAATCAATTTCAATTGATGATATAAGCTTAGGAATTTCCCATAAGATAAATAATCTACCAAAGTATAAATGTGACTTTTATTTATACGGCCACGATAAAAGTAAGGGAAATAGGAATCAACTAAATGGAATTAATTCAATAAACATAATAGATATTGAATCTAAGAATGTTTTTCATCTTAAATATCCAATGGGAACTGACAATTATAGATTACTTAGAACAAAAATAGGAATTTAATTTTGGGGGGAAATTAAATGCTTTCACTTTTTAGATTAGGTCCTAAGATGATAGTTATAGGTAGCAAAAATCCTGAAGAGCTTTCTAATGAAATATCAAAAAGTTTTTCTGCTGTTAAAACAAATCTTATTGATGCCTTAAATTCTACTTATGAAAATTCAACAATTATATTTATAACAGAGCCAAATAAAAAGATAGCACATATTAAAGATATTTTAACAACAATCTATATAAATATGCCTTCTGACGAATTTTACAATAATCTCATAAATAATAGAATATGTGAAAAAATTAATGATATAAGAACTGCACCTGGAATTATAGTTATGCGAACTCAAGGAGACAAGGACAAAATAATTAGCTCTGTTGCATATGAATATAGAGCCAAAATGCTACCAATATTTGATAGCTTGGAAAATGGAGAATCTAACCAAACAATAATTTTATTTACTGAAAAACCTCTTAACAGTAGGTTAACTATAAATTCCTTTGATTCTACTACTTTACTAATAGATGAAAATATTACTACTATATCATCTAAATTGAGAAATCAAGCACTAAGATTTTTAAATGAGGGATTGGTTGATAGACCCTGGTATGAATTAAGCATACGCATATATGATAGATATAGCAAATACGATATGCATTATAAAAGATTATCCATTGCACTTGATAATTTAGATGTTGGATTTATATTAGGTGAAATGTGGACAAAAGATACTCCAAGGTTTCTTTTATCTGTCTTAGTATATCAGATAAAACTATTTACATTGCTTCCTCCAACTGAAATAAAAAAGATATTGCTTGGACTTGAATACACAGACGACGGTACAAGAATCGTTGATTTTGACTTAATCTATAAAAATAAAAAAATAGACTGGACAGAAGTTAAAGTAAATAATTTGGAACGTAAAAATCTTGGAATGATGTTTAGGGAGGAAATTTTAAAGACCTTATCTAATGAACAAAGGCAAAAGCTAATAAATCTTGAAAACATCATTTTAAATACAAGGGAGTAGATAATATCTACTCCCTACAGATTGTTGACAAACCTGTTCGTTAGCTAAAGTATAAAAAAATCCCCATGAAAGGATTTTATTAGGCATATTTCATGAGCTTTAGCAATTATTGCTTTTCGACTTTGAAAAAGTCCNTAATTCGGCACAGGACGTGCCGAGCCGAGCGGCCATCAGGACGATGGCATCGCGAGGGTAGGACTTTTTCAAACAAAGAAAAGCTTAGAATTGCTTAGCGAAATGAACGAATGCCCAAGAAATCCTTCATGGGGCTAATAAATATATAACTTTTTCAACAGATTGAAGGGAGTAAGATTTTGTCTACTCCCTAAGTATTAACTCCTCTATAGCCTTTGCTACTCCATCGTTATCATTTGTATCTGTTACATAAGCTGCTATCTTTTTTATTTCTTCCTCTGCATTTCCCATTGCTATAGGGAAACCTGCAAATTCAAACATAGTCTTATCGTTTTCATTATCACCAAAACAAACTATCGCTTCTCTATCTATATCAAAAAATTCCGCAAGCCTTTTTAATGCATTACCCTTTGACACTTCTTTATCCATTATCTCAAAGTTGTTCATATATGATGAAAAAATTGAAACATCCATATTATCTCTAATATATTTTTTTAGTTCCTGAAGCTTCTCTACCTCATCTTCAAGAGCCATAACAACAACCTTTAAGAAATTCTCTCCCTCTTTTTCAACAACATCCTCAAGGCTGTCTACTATCTGTATATTTATTCTTTCATCCTCTGGAACTGTTTCATTCCACTTTGAATAGTTCAAGGATGAATGTATGAGCTTTTCTGAATATATAGTATCAGTTGTGTATATGTGTGGATAAAATCCCCATTCTCTTGTAACCTTTATTATATCCAATAGAGTTTCTTTTTTTATGTATTTTTCATATATAACCTCATTTCTATCCTTTTCACGAATATATGCTCCATTTGATGCTATAATAGGTGCCTTTGTACCTATTATTCTTGCATAGGATTTTGCAGATGTGAAAATCCTACCTGTACAGATAACCAGCTTAATCCCCTTCTCAGATGCCCTCCTTAAAACATCCTTAGTATATTCAGTCACCTGCTTTTGGCTATTTAATAGTGTTCCATCCATATCCATTGCTATCAATTTGTATTTCAAAGCTATCATCCTTTCGCAAATATTCCCTAAAAATTATACTATAAAATAATAAAAATATAAAACATAAACTTTAACTTATATTCAAAATTTAAGGACAGGCTATTTTAGCCCGTCCTCAAGAAACTTCCACTCTAATACATCTCCATCCTTTAAAGTATATGAACCTGCACCTACAGAAGGCTTTACACCATTTACAAAATAGCACCAACCACTATTTGCACCATAATCCCTTTCCTTTAACCCTGCAATCGATGAAAAGTAAATACTACCTCCTGTTCCCTTTGCTCTATAGGATATCTTATTATCTATCAATACCTTCAATGTAACATCTCCTGCTGTTTTTGAATTGATATCTACATAGCCCTTATAAATTACTTTATTGTTTACTGTATCAATTATATAAACATTTGGTTTTAAAGTTGTAGATTTATTATCATTTGAGACATTGCTCTTTTCTGTTTTATTCCTACTCTCCCCATTCTTGTTTATACTCTTTGTGCTATTTTTACTTTTTTCCTTTTTTATTTCACTCGCTTTATTCTGTTCTTGTTTTACAACCGCACTATCATTATCTTGGCTTTTGTCCTTAACTCTATTTTCTCCAACCTTATCTTTATTTTGATCCCTTTGTTCTACCTTTTTTCCCTCTTTATTATTCAATTCAATATTCTCTACTTCTGACCTTTGAAGTATATTTTGTAAACTGCCTGCAAAGGATATTGCTGTAACTGATAAAACAAGCATTACTACAATTAGCAGTAACTTCTTTTTCATATAACTGCCTCCTAAGCTCTTTTTTGCTTTTTAACTAAAACTGCACCTAACAATATCATTAAAAATGCCAATGCAACAGCTGTATTTGCATCAAACATATCACCTGTTTTTGGAAGTAGATTCTTTGCTTCCTCCTCACCAGTATATTCAAATACCTTTAGGTTGCTAACATCCACATTATTTCCAAAGAAATTATACTTTCCTGCCCTTTTAAACTCCCTTATTGCAATAAGTGCTCTTAAGGCTTGCTCTGTTGCCATATAGTCAGCCTTCTTATTCAATTCGTGGGCAAACTGGCCATTATTAACCCTAAAGCTTAAAAGTGCTGAATATAAATCTCCATTTGTCTTTGTAAACTTAAGTCCCTCTGGATTTTCTCCAACCGCAGTAAGTCCCAATATTACAAATGAAATTGTTTCACTAAAGCTTCCAAAGCTGTCGGGTATATATCCAGAATCTATCTGCATTTTAGATAGGCTATCAACAGCCTTATCTACTGCCGCCTTTACCTTTTCATTTGACATATAAGGTGAAAGGGCTGCAAGAGCAACACCAGTAATATCAGGGTTTATTCCCATCTCAGAATTTAGAGTCCATCCATATAGCTCTTTACCATTTTTATTAACTGTAACTGCCTTATCAAGTATAAAATCAACAAGTTTTTCCCTTGTTATTTTATAGCTTGACTTATCGGCTGTATAGTCTAACGCAATAAGTGCAAAAATAGCATCGTTTATAAGGAATTTATCAATGTTTCTTTTATTATAAAGTTCCTCCATTAGATTATACCCTACAAAGTTATATGGACTATATCCTGCTGCTGTTAATGTAATAATTAGCTTTTCTATATCTGTATTTGTATATTCATCTATTCCATAGGATTTAAGTTCCTTTGCTGCTTCCTCAATCAGCTTTTCATCTATCTTTTTTCCCATCTTTGAAAGGCTTAAAAATGCCCACATATCTAATTGGTTCTTTTCAATGTAACCTAAGGTTAAACTTAAGTCCTCTTCGATATTCTTCTTTATTAGGTTATTATTCTTTGAGATAACTTCACTATAAGCACTATCTCTAAAATCTAAACTTGGGCTGTTTACTCCATCAATATTAAATACACCCTCATCCTTAACAACAGTTGGTGACTTATCCACATTATAACCACTAATCCTATAACTATGGATTCCCTTTTCTAATCCTTCTATGTTTATCTCTCCATTTTCATTTGTTATATAATTCTTTTCATCAATCGTTACAATAGCACCAGCAATTGGAGTTGTTACCTCCTTGTTTTGATACCAGTCAAAATAAGTATATGAAAATTGGATTTTAAAAGGTTTATTTGGCTCTACTACATCTGGAGTAAACTTTATATTATTTGCATAAGCTGTTGTAGAATCTCCATAGAATACAACTATCTCATCACCATCGTTTGGAATATATGAGTCTATTGAAACCATTGGAGTCTCTATTTTATTTTTACTCTTTATATAATACATCCATCCATCATATCCACCAAATTTACCAGCCTTTAAACCATTTATTTCTTCAACATATTTGCCCCATTTGCTCTCTGTAACCTTATATGAAATACTATTATCACTGAGAAGTTTTTCTAATCCTAAAAGGGCAGTTTTTCCCTCTACTTCACCTCTTACAATAGTATCAAGTAATCCCTCTACTCTTACTGTGAATTTTGGCTTTTTTATTTGAAATTTAATTGTATCTGCCACTATATTAGGAATTTCATTTCCCTCTTTAAAATCATAAAACTTTAGCTCGTGTACTCCTTCTTCAAGTCCCTGTGGAAGTTCTATTCTATTTTCTATAACCTCTACGCTTTTTCCATCTATTTCAGCCTTAAATCCCTCTATTTTAGTTACTGTATTAGTCCAATCATTATAATTATTAAACGTGATAGTCAATGCCTTATTTGGACTTAAGGTTGAGAAACTTATATCATTAGCTAAATATGGCTTTGGATAACAGCCATAGTATAGTAATAGTTTTTCACCCTTTTTAAGTTCAGTTCCATCAATTGAAGTCATAGGCACTTCATACTTTCCATCCCTTTGGATAGCATACATCCAACCTGAATAATCACCTAAACTTCCTTCCTTAAGTCCATTAACTTCTGAAATATACTTTCCATAACTACTGTCCTTTAATACATAGGTTATTCCCTTTGATTTTAAAACCTCATCTAAAGCATCAAGGGCGTTAGTCTTTTGTGTCTCTCCCTCTGCAATTATCCCCTGATTGCTCTGAACAACTACATATACACTGCTTGAATTTGCTAAAGCTTGCTTAGGAAGTATTGCTAAAAATTGTAATAGTATAAAGATAGAAAGAACTACTTTGGAAACTGTTTTTTTCATACATCTCCCCCCACTTCTTTAATATATGTTACCTCCAGCCTATTTTTAAATCGTTTTAGTATCTTGTACATTTCATCATAAAATAGAACTGAGAAAATAAAGTTTGAGCTTGAATGGAGTACATCAAATACTAATCCTGATAAATAGGCTATGGTAATTGTTTTTATATTAATAGGCCTGATAAAGCCTATAATATGCCAAAGATTCATAATCCAATCAAACATAAAGCCATAAAGAAAACATATTATTGAAAAATACTCTAATTTTATCTTTTTTCTAATAAAACCCGAAAGCATTCCAACCAATCCCCAAGCAAACATCTGCCATATTGTCCAGGGACCGTGGCCTAGAAAAATATTTGAAACAAAGGCAGCTACATTTCCTACTAAAAAACCAACAAAGGGCCCAAAAACATTTCCAGATACTGCAACTATAAAGGTAGTTGGTTGAACATTTGGAATTGCACCAAAAGGAATTCTAAAAACACCTGCAATTGCACCTAATGTTGCAATAAGCCCTATCTCCTTTGTCCCCATTTTGCTCCTTTCAAAATATATAAAGGCAGCAAATAAAATTAAAATTAAAGAAAGGTTTATAAAAAGTTCAATGTTCACTTATTTCCCTCCAAAGCCTCTATAAACTGTTTATATGTAAAAATTCCTTCCTTAAATTCTCTAATCAATTTGTTTGTCTCAGTTGTATAGAAAATACAATCCTCTAATATCTTCCTATCTCCCATCTCTGCTATCTCACCATTAAACATTAATATAAACTTGTCACAAACCTCTGCTGCAAACTCTATATCGTGTGTAATCAAAATTATAGATACACCTTCATCTGCAAGACTTTTAAGTATTTTCGCTATTTCACCTTTAATATTATTGTCTATTCCCCTTGTAGGTTCATCTAAAAGAAGAACCTTAGGTCTTAATATAAGTGTGTTTGCAAGGGCAAGCCTCTGTTTTTCTCCTCCACTTAAATCCCTTGGATTTTTATCCTTATGTTTATATAAATCTAATTTTTTAAGTATATCATCTACAATGCCTTTATCCTTTATATTAAAATTGTTAAGAGTAAATAGAAGTTCCTCATAAACTGTATCCTTCGTAATATAGTCATTTGGATTTTGAGAAAGATATCCTATTTGCTGTGCCCTATCCTTTACGCTTAATTTATTCATAGTTTTTCCATCTAAAAGTATATTTCCCCTATAATCAACAAGCCCTATGATTGACTTTAAAAGTGTTGATTTTCCTGCACCATTTGGTCCTATTAGGGCAGCTATCTCTCCACTTTTAATGCTAAACCCAACATTTTTTACAGCAGTAAAACTGCCATATTTTACTGTTATACCCTCTACCTTAAGCCTATCTTCTCCTTTTTTTTCTCCTTTATTAATGCTCTTTAAACTTATATCCTTCAACCTACTTTTTATTACTCTACTATCTGAAGGATATTGTTCAATTCCAATCTTTTTCGCAACCTTAATTCTTGAAGGAAGAAATTGATTTACTTCACTATTATTTATCCTATAAGCCTCTTCCTTTGTTCCTACAAATTCAAGCCTTCCATCCTTCATAACTATAAGTTTATCTATACCGTCAAACCATCTTGACACCCTTTGCTCTATGACAATCACATTTATCATAAGCTCTCTATTTATCTTTTTTACAATATTTAATATTTCATCTGCACTAACAGGATCAAGCTGTGAGGTTGGCTCATCCAAAATTATACACCTTGGCATAAATGAAAGTGCTGAAGCTATTGCAACCTTCTGCTTTTGTCCACCAGATAAAGTTGATATATCTCTGTCATATAAATCTGTAATTCCACAAAACTCAAGTGACTCCCATATTCTCTTTTTAATAGTACCTTCATCTAATGCTATATTTTCAAGACCAAAGGCTATTTCCCTATATACCTTATTCATCAAAAGCTGCCTTTCAGGATCTTGAAAAACCATAGTAATAAGCGATGCTCTTCTTCTTTCATCTATCTTTAGTATTTCTTCGTCATCTAAAAGAACCTTGCCTCCTATTTTACCACCATAAAAATTTGGTATTGCTCCTGTTATACATTTTGCAAGAGTGGATTTTCCCGAACCAGAATATCCCGCAACTAAAATAAACTCTCCATCCTTTATTTCTAAATTTATATTATCTAACGCCTTTTCATTAGAGTTTGGATAATAATAATTTAAATTTTGTATCTTAATCTGCATATACATTCTCCTTGTAGTAATAATTAATTACAAAGGTTAAAACAAAAACTAATACACATACCGAAAAGGTAAAAGGATTTAGTGGCAATCTATAATCATCATATACATTGTAATCAGTAACCTTTTTAACAATTAAAAAGTAGAAAATAGATATTATACTTATTATTGAAACCAAATAATCAATATGTTTAAATTTGCTTTTATTAAATACACTTCTTTTGCCTGATAAAAAACCTCTTATGTAGGCAGACTCTGATATATCAAAGGAAGCTTCAAGAGATTCCTCTATTAAAACAATAATAAGTGGAATTTGTGCCTTTATCCTTTGGAATCTACTTTTACTGTTAAACTCAACCCCTCTAACTTGATAAATATCCCTTAAATCCTTTAATTTCTTTTTCATCGTAGGAATGAGTTTAAAACAAACCATAAAAAGCAATGTTGTTTTTGGCATCTTTGAGGAAAAAAAAGATAATGCTGCATCTGAATCTATATAAATTTCAAATATATAAAATAAATAAATTATTATTAGAAGTTTTACTGCAAACAAAACACTATATATTAAATTTTCAAGAGTGATATACTTGTTAAAAACATTAAAGAGCACTACCACTCCTGCATTAACAAATAGTAAATTTATAAAAACTGTTATAGCTAAAAGAGGTAAAAATACCTTAACTGTTGAAATTATAAGTTCCTTTTTATTAAAATATAAAAACACAGCTAATTCACAAATTAAAATACTGAATAAAATCAAAGGATTTATAGTTAAAAAGGATATAGAAACCATCATTAGTGCATATAAAATTATAGACAATATATGTAAAGAATCTCTATTCATTTTTTTCACTCCATAAATGATTATCTATGATTAAATATTGAAAATATCTAAGTTAATTTTATTAAATACTATACTTCTATTTATAATTCCCTTTTATCATAAAAAAAAGGCCCAGTAAGGGCCTTAAAATACTATGCTTAATATTTTAAGTCTCCCTTCCCTCCGAAGGTAACTTTATCCCTTTACAGGCAGGTTTCCTGGCTTGTGGTTCATCCTCTACCTAACCTTCCCAATAAGGTGGTATACTTAGGCTTCGTCACCACTCACAGTAGCGGGGGCTGCAACGGATTTTAACCGTTTTCCCTTTTAACCATAAAATATGGCACCTGTAAAAATATTTACTTTTCAAGTATAATATATAATATTCTAAGAAAATAATCAACGTTTTTTTAAAATTTTCTTTATATTTATCCAAGTTAACATTTTACTATTTACTTAATCATAATTTTAATATAAACTAATTTAAAACAGTATTTCGGAGGGATGGTATGGAATATATTTGCCCATTATGTAAAACTGAAGGAGACATAGTACAAAGAATAACTGTTGAAAGTCTTGTTAATGACCACTTTAAAAAACATTTAAAATCCAGCGAATATGGTCTATGTAAAAATCCAGATTGCGATATAGTTTATTTTAACAATGAAACATCGGAAGTATATTTCCAAAGAGATATAAAGGTACCTGTTTGGTATAAAAATCAAGAAAATCCTATCGTGTGCTACTGTGGAAATGTTACCTTGAAGGATATCATCGAACTTGTAGTTGAAAAGCAGGAGGTTAAGACGTTTCAAGAATTAGTTAATGCAACTGGTGCTATGAAAAACTGCCGATGCAAAACACAAAATCCATCAGGAAAGTGCTGCAAAGAGGTTTTAGAGGATGCCTTTAATTATGCCATAAGTCTAATTAGCGATAAACCTAATCAAAATCTTTTATGAAAATAAATACGTTTTTAGATATTAATATATAAAAAATAGAATTTAGCCCCATTAAGGATATATTAACCTAAAATTCCTTTTTGGGGCTTTTTAATATAAAACTTATTAATAAGTTATAAGTGATATGACTGCCATTAATAAAACTCCCGTTAAGGCACTTATACCATAAAGAAGCCCTATAATTTTTACCGCATCAAGCTTATTTTTAGACTCCTTTACTAAAAATATTAAACCTAAGCCTGCATTTGCACATAGCCCTGCAATTGCACTTTCAAAACTTATTATTCCTAAAACAAAAGCTTGAATTATTCCAACTGAAATTGCACAGTTTGGAATAAGTCCAACCAATGAAACAAACATAGGCTGCAAATAGGATGATTTACCTAAAATACCTACACTTTTATCAATTTGGAAGGTTTCCACTAAGTATCCAAGTGCTAAATTAATTAAAAACATATATACAAATATCTTCAGGCTCTTTTTAATTGAGTGATATAGAACTTCTTTGAAATCAAAGTGGTCTGTTAAACACTCATCGGTGGCTGCAAGTTCTGCTCCTGTATCGTTTACTTCATTTACTCTGGACTTTAGTACAAAATCAACTAAATATCCCCAAACAACAGCAATGCTGAATTTTAGAATAATAAAAGGTAGAACCTTATCCATAGCTTCTGTATTTGAAATTAATACAGGAAGTGCCTCATCAGAGGTTGCTAAAAATATTGATAAAAGTGTACCTAATGTAATATAACCCTGAAAATAAAACATAACTCCAAGTATTGAAAAACCACACTGTGGCACAATACCAAGGGCTGCACCAATTATAGGTCCAAACTTTCCTGCACTTTTTATCTTATAATCATACTTTTTTCCAATCCTATGTTCAATGAACTCGATGAAAACAAAGGCTACTATAAGTATAGGTAGTGTTATTATTGTATCGTGCAATGCCTCGTGTAAAAATTCCATAATACCCCTCCTCTATTTGCAAATAATTTGCATTATCTATTATAATATTATTCCCAAATTATATCAATATATACATAAAATTTTAAATATTAGTTTCACATTAAATAAAAACACCATAAGCAATGTGAAGCAAAAGATATATACCTACAAGCTCTAAAGCTTATTTTATACATCTTGTTACTTCACTAATTGTTTATGGTGTCATAAAAATATTATTTTAAAACTTAAAAACCTACATCCAAATTAACCAAGCTACTATATATCCAGATATCACCGCAGATAGTGTAAAAGGTATGCTTAATTTCATAAAATCCTTTGCCTTAACTTCATATCCTTCATTTCTTAAAATACCCAGTGTAGTTATATTAGCCGATGCACCAATTGGAGTAATATTTCCACCTAATGTTGCACCAACCAAAAGTCCATAGTATAGAACATATGGTTCAATCCCTATACCAGCTGCCACCTTTGCTGCAACAGGAAGCATTGTTGCTGTATATGGAATATTATCAATAAAGGCTGAAACCACAACAGAGAACCAAACAAATAGGGAATATATTGTAAATAGTCCCCCATTACCAAACTTTAAAAATAGTTTGCTAATGTCGTTAATAACTCCAACTTCTGTTATTCCGCCTATTATTATAAAAAGAGACATCAAAATTAATATCGTCTGGTAATCTATTTGTAATAGGGTAACATTTAGGGCATCTTTATTTTTATTAATTAAAAGTTCCTTAATTAATCCTATTTGCAATAAAATAACACATATTAAACCATTTGTAATGGAAGGTTTATTTGGTATAAATGATGCTAAAATTAAAAGAACAACCATTGATAAAATAAGATATGTTGGGAACATATCCTCAACCTTTTCCCTCTCTTCAAGGTGGATAGGCTGATTGTATTTTCTAAAAAATACTACAAGAACAAAGGCTGACACTATCGCACCAAGCTGAACTATAAAAAATAGTCCTATTCTTCCCTTGAAAAAGAAGAAATCTAAAAAATCCATATTTGCAAATCCACCAAGAAGCAGTGATGTAGTATCACCAACCAATGTTGCAGCTCCCTGTAGATTTGAAGAAATAGATATTGCAATTAGCATATATACAGGTGAAATGTTTATTCTTCTTGCTAAATTTAGTGCAACTGGTGCAACTATAAGGACTGTTGCAACATTATCTATAAAGGCTGAAACAATCCCTGCAAATAAAGATAGAGATATAATAACCCATTTTACAGAACCCACCCTATCGACTATAAAATCAGCCATTGCGGCAGGCATCTTGGATTCAATAAAAAGTGAAACTATTCCCATCGTACCTGTAATCATTAAAATAACATTCCAATCTATAGTGCTAAAGACCTTGTTGTAAGGAAGAATTCCCAATATCACAAACAAAAATGCCACAACAACTGCTACCTGCGTTCTATATTTTGGCATAAGTATTAGAAGTAGGTACGTCAATAAAAATAATATTAATGCTAAAGTTTTCATCATTCGTCCCCCTTATTTCAATATACATTTAAATATAAACCTCTTAAAATGCTTTTTAGGCACTACTGCATAATCTACTACTTTAAATCCAGCCTCATCTAATTCCTTTTTAATATCACTTACAGCAGCAATCACAGCCTCCTTTGTTATTCTTGCCGCAGACTTTAAAATATGCATTATCTCTTCATCGGAGGTTATTGATAAAATTCCATAGGGTAAATCAATTATAGCCAAATCATATTTTTTATCCACATTAGCTATATCTTTATTTTCAACCTTTACATCATATCCGAAAAACTCAATATTTTTTACTGCATTCTCTACTACCTTATCATTTATATCATAACCTTCTATATCTACTGAAAGTGCCGCTGCCTCAAGAAGAACTGTTCCTACACCGCAGCAGGGGTCTACAACCTTTTTATTAAGATTATCCCCAAGACCTATGTTTAGCATACTTCTTGCTATTCTAACAGGAAGTGCATTGCAGTAATAAACAGGTTTATGTTCGTGCTTATGCCATTCTCCACTATTTTTTATGTATCTTCCAAATATCCAAGTTCCATCAACTAAAGTTAATGCAAACATAACTTTAGGATTATAAACATCAACATCTCCCTCTATTCTCTCTCCAATTATCCCCTCAAGCCTATGCTTTTCATTAAATTCAACCTTTACCTTATCATCTACATCAAAATACTTTACTTTGTATTTTTCTTGGTTTAAATTAAGCTCCTCAACCTTTTTAATTAATTCATTAAAACTATTTGAACTTGCTAAAATATCTATTTTATACTTTATAAAAACACTTCTATCTATATCAAAATCCTTTTCACTTAAAAAATATTTTTCACTTAAATCCTTATTAAAAATTACCCTCATCTCTAAATTGCATAGTTCAGCTTCATCTGGCCTGTAATTAATGTAATACAAAAACATACTCTCACCTCAAAATTTAAGGCTGCATAACGCAGCCTAATTATCAATGCTTTATATTATCCCATACATAGGCTATTTTTGCAACCTTTCTACCTTCAACATCAACTACAGCTTCTCTAAATATTTTTCCTCCCATTTTTTCATAAAACCTTCTGTTTTTATTATCCTTATAGGTCCAAACAATTAAATTTTTAATGTTTTCTTCAGCCAACTTTTCTACTGCAGCATTAAAAAGCATTGTTCCTATCCCCTGACGTTGATAGTCACTATACACATAGATTGACTTAATAACTCCTTGATAGTTTTCAAAGCCATCTGTTGAAAATACAATAAATCCAACTAATTCTCCGTCTTCATTCTCTGCAACAAACATAAATTCTCTTGTTTCTGGATCTTCAAATAGTCTATCAAGCCAAGTATCCTCAAGTTCATCATAGGTTCTATGTTCTAAAAATTCATTTGGAATTATTCCCTCATAAGTATCCTTCCAAACATCCATGTGTATCTTGGCGACAGACGGGACATCACTTGGAATAGCTTCTCTAACCAACATTACAACTCCTCCAAAATATAATCTTATTATATTTATATAAAATCTACGAATTTATTTTACATTTTTATTATACAAAAGTAAAGAAAACTTAGAGGGAATAAAGCTCTATATTTATCTTTTTTTCCTTAAATATCGTAATTATTTATATTTATTTAAATTATAGTCCTGCTGCTGTGTTAATATTCCTATAATGTGCCTCAACATATTCATTTGATGTATCCTGACTGTGTGGGAGACTATTTTTTAAGTATAAATCAAAATGGCCTGTTACTCCATTATTTGTAATTGTCTGTGCACTGTGGGGCATACCAGATAATGAAGCTGCTATGTTCATACCATCCTTATATATAACAACTGGCCTTGGATTCCACTGCCAAGTTCCAAATAAGCTCCTCATTACCTCTGTATCCTCTACTGTTAAAGGTTCCACATCACTATGGTTGTATCCTCCCATCATCTTTACTTTAAACTGTTTGCCTGTCTGAACATCGACTATTGTAAATATATCTCCTCTTTTTATTATGTACTGTCCCTCTAAAAACCAATCTACAATTTTGCCCCTTGTTGAAGGATAGGTTGCTTCACCTGGGGTAACTGTATATACCCTTGGTGCATATCCTGATATTGCTATTTTATCCCCAGCATCAAGCCAATCATCGGGAGACATATAATTATATCTTAATATGTTGTCAACTGTAGTGTTAAACTTTTTAGCAACAGAATAGACAGTATCCCCAGGTTGCACCACATAAGTAACAGCAGGCCACTCATATACAGGAGTTGGAGTTATTGTAGGTGGTTTTACTTCCTCTACATTCTTCTCTGGAATAAAAAGCCTCTGACCAACATTTATTATATCTGTTGTCAAATTGTTTAATCTTTTTATCTCATCCACTGATACCATAAAACTTTGGGCTATCTTCCATAGTGTATCCCCTGATTTTACTGTATAGAAGCTTCCATAGACAATATTCTCTTTTACCTTTAATATCTGCCCTGGATATATAGTATCTGTAGTCATATTATTTAAAGTTTTAAGTTGAGAGACTGAAATACCAAAGGTTTGAGCTATTTTCCATAATGTATCTCCCGATTTTACTGTATATGTATCATAATAGGTTAATGATTCCTTTATCTCTTCCCTCAATCTTAAGGTTTGACCAACATATATAGTATCGGTTTTTAAATCATTGAGGCTCTTTATTTTATCTATAGAAACACCAAAGGTTTGAGATATTTTCCATAGAGTATCTCCTGATTTTACTGTATAAAATTCTGGAATTTGCTGTGAAGTAGTAATAGATGCCTTTGCCTTTGTCCCTAATGCATCCATCCCAAGAGGTATAGTTGCAAGGAGCATAGTTCCAAGCATTATTTTAGCAGAGGATATTTTTATGTTTGGGAATTTATCTTCTATTATTTTTTGAACATATTCCTTTAAATCCTGAGAGTTTTTCTTTATAATTTCGCCAAGTTCAGTTGAAAGCTCTACTGAATTTGTATTTACATAAAGTATAAGTACATAATCATCTGTATGTCTTTCTAAATTGTATCCACGAAAGATTGACATAATAACACCTCCTTCCATTTATTTTTTCCAAATATGAAGATTTATATTTATCAAAAGGATATAAAGCAAAAAATCCTCCATAGGCGGATTCAGATTGTTGACAAACCTGTTTGGTATCTAAAATCTGAAAAAGCCCCATGAAAGGATTTCAATAGGCTCTTTCATGAGTTTTAGCAAATCTTGCTTTTCGACTTTAAAAAAGTCCGTAATTCGGCACAGGATGTGCCGAGCCGAGCAGTCATCAGGACGATGACATTGCGAGGGTAGGACTTTTTTAAACAAAGAAAAGCTTAGATTTGCTTAACGAAATGAACCAATGCCCAAGAAATCCTTCATGGGGCTATGCAACATCATATAATTATTTCAACAATCTGAAAAAAATCCGCCATAGGCGGATTTTTTCAGGCTAAATTTAATGCTATTTCCATCATCTTTGTAAATGTAGTTTGTCTTTCTTGTGCTGTTGTTTCTTCTCCTGTAATTACGTGGTCTGAAACTGTTAAAATTGTTAATGCATTTACTCCATATTTTGCTGCAAGAGTGTATAGTGCAGTTGTCTCCATTTCAACTGCTAAAACTCCATACTTTGCCCATATCTTATAGAATTCTCTATCATCGTGATAGAAGGAGTCTTCTGTTAATATATTTCCTACCTTAACATCTATACCATTATTTTTTGAGTATTCATAAGCCTTGTATAGAAGATCAAAGCTTGCTGCAGGGGCATAATCTAATCCATTGAAGTTAATTCTATTTATATTTGATGTAGTACAGGATGTCATTGCCAATATAATATCTCTAACCTTTATATTTTCATTTATTGCACCGCAAGTTCCTATTCTAATTAGGTTCTTTACTCCATAGGAATTGATTAATTCATTTACATATATTGATATTGATGGAACTCCCATACCTGTTCCTTGAACTGAAACTCTCTTGCCTTTATAGTATCCTGTAAAACCATACATTCCTCTTACTTCATTGTAGCATTCAACATTTTCTAAGAAATTTTCTGCTATAAACTTTGCTCTAAGAGGGTCACCAGGTAATAGAACTGTTTCTGCTATTTGACCTTCCTTTGCACCAATATGTACGCTCATATTATTCCTCCTATCTTAAATAAATTTTGTATTAATTTTCTAAATATTTTGCAAAATAATCCAGTGAGAGTCTATTCATAATATTAGCACAACTCTCTTATCAACTCAATAGTTTTTTCTAATAATTCAAAATTTGATGGTAAAAAATAACATATAACCACGCCACCTATAAGTGACGTGGCATATTACTAATCATCTACCTTAAATCCCTTTTTCTCAACTGTATATTTAATTTTATCCTTTATAACTTGATTTTCATCAAAATAAACATTAACAGTACCCTCTTGGTAATCAACATCAACGTCCTGTATTCCTCTTATTCCTGTTATTATGCTCGCTATCTCTTTAGCTGTAGTTTCATTATGCATAGATGGTACTTTAAAAGAATACTCCTTCATTATATGCACCTCCTATTATTATTTTTCCCAAAAGCCACTATAAAATCCTAATAGGATTAAAATCTATTATGTCACAGGAGGTACAGATATATTCTATTCCATCTATAATACCATTTTCACATATGTATCTTGCATCGTAATGTATATGCCCATACACTACCTTTTCAACCCCATATTCTTTTAAAACATCTACAAACTCTTGGTTAACTGCAATCTTTGTTACTGGAGGATAGTGCATCATAACTATAAACTTTTCATACCCTGCTTTTTTTGCACTATCAAGGGACATTTTAAGCCTTAAAAGTTCCCTCTTATGTACCTTTATATCGTGTTCATCATCTGTATTTTCTAAGTTTATCCACCCTCTTGTTCCACATATTGCATATTCATTGTAAGGAAAATGGTTGTTTTGAATAAAATACATATCTTCAAATAATGAGTTAATCTTAGTAATGGAAGTCCACCAATAGTCGTGGTTGCCTTTTATAAATACCTTTTTGCCATTTAGACTATGTATAAACTCAAGGTCCTTATATGCCTCCTCAAGTTTCATTGCCCAGGATATATCACCTGCAATTAAAACAACATCATCCTCATTTATATTCTGCTGCCAGTTTTCCTTTATTTTTAAATGATGTTCCCTCCACAATTCTCCAAACACATCCATTGGTTTATCCGTTGATAAGGATAAATGTAAATCTGATATTGCATATAGTGCCAAATTATCACTTCCCAATTTTATTTTTTATTTTGATATTTAACTTTATTATATTTTTCCGATAACTTAATAGGTGATTTTTATGAAGATAGAAGCTTTAGAAAAATTATTAAACAACTACTCAAATAATAACAAAAAACTATATGAAGGTTCAACAATTAACGCAAAAATTATTGCCCTCGAAGATAATAAAGGTGCAATTAAGCTCTATGATGGTACTATTATTCCTGCAATATTTGTTTCTGAAGATATTGAAAAGGGCAATCAGTTTTTAAAATTTAAAATAGAAAAAGTAGAAGAAAACCAAGTAATTTTAAGATTGATTGGTGATTCTAAGGAAAAACCCTCATATTCTAACCTAAAATCAATTTCAGATAATCTATCAATCCCCTTTAATAGGGTTGAAGAAATAGTAAATTCACTTATTAAATTTAATCTTCCTGCTACAGATGAAAATGTATTAACTCTCTTTAATTCATTAAAATCCTTAGAAGCACTTAAAACATTAAAGGATGAAGATATAAAAAATATATTTAAAAACTTTTTAAACCTTGAAATATCTGAGGAAGACCTATCTTTTGTTAAAAATCAAATTCACGACCTTGAAAACATCGACATAGATTTTTTAACCTTCTTGCTTGAAAACAAAATTGATATATCTATAAAAAACCTTTTAAACACAAAAAAGGTTTTAAATGAAAACGACTTTATAAATTTCATAATACAAAAATTAAATCAAAACCATTCATTGAATAAAGTCTATACTTTAGAAAATATATTCGAGGAAATATTAAAAAATACTGAGGTATTAAAAAACAATGCTGATTTTATCGAAAAATTTGATATAATTAATTTGTTAAGTAAAAATTATAATTTTTATTTCTTCAACACCAGCGTAAATGACAATGTATACAAAAATAGCATAATAATAAAAAACAAATATAAAAGGGTAATAGATATTAACGATGTAAAATTATATATAAAGGTTGATACTGAAAATATAGGAACAATAGAAAACTATATACACAAACACAATGATAATATAATTATAAATATTAAATGTGATAAAAAATATATAGATTATATTAAAGCAAACTTAAAAATTTTAAAAGAGTCACTAAACCAAATTGGACTTAATTTGATAAACTCATCAGTTGAAGAAATAAAAACACCTCATAAAGATATTATAAACTTCTTTAATGATTTTATAATTAATGAACTGGATGTGAAGGTATGAAAAGGAAAAAGGCAGTAGCACTTAAATATAATAAGGACTATAAAGCACCTGTTGTAACGGCTGTTGGTTTTGGTGAAATTGCAGAGAGAATTTTAAACAAAGCAAAGGAAAATGACATACCTATTGTAGAGGATACAGTCTTAGTTGAGAAATTAAGTAAAGTTGAACCTTCTTCTCCTATACCTGAAGAGCTTTATGAGGCGGTGGCAAGAATCATTGCATTTATATACAACTTAGATGAAAAACACAAAAAGAAGGAGTGATTAATTTGTCAGATATATTTTCAGGTCTTGAAGATTTGGGATTTAAAAATGTAAAACTTAATATATTTGAAAAGGAAGAAGAAAATAAAAAAGAAGTTGAAATAAAAAATAAAACTGTAGATACATTTTTATACGAAAAAACTATGCTCTGTCCCGTTTGTAATACAGAATTTAAAACAAAGGCATTAAGAAATGGAAAAACAAGACGCGTAGGAAGCGATACCGATTTAATGCCAATTTATCAAGGACCTAATCCACTATTTTATGATGTTCATATATGTCCAAGCTGTGGATACAGTGCCCTAAATCAATATTTCGAAAAGGTAAAACAAGAGCAGGCCCTTTTAATTAAGTCAGTAATTACTCCAAAGTTTAGACCTAAAAATTATCCCGAAGTTTATGATGAAAATATTGCAATTGAAAGGTATAAACTTGCTCTTTTAAATGCGGTGGTAAAAAAGGCTAAAAGTAGCGAAAAGGCATTTATTTGTTTAAAAATTGCTTGGATGTATAGACTATTACAAAATAATAGTGAGGAAAGAAAATTTTTAGAACAGGCCTACGTGGGGTTTAAGGAATCCTTTGAAAGGGAGGCCTTCCCAATCTGCGGTATGGATAATTACACACTTTCATATTTAATAGGTGAACTTGCAAGAAGGCTTGGAGACAATGATGAAGCACTGCTTTGGTTTAGCAAAGTCATTGTTACACCAGGTGTAAACCCAAGATTAAAGGAAATGGCAAGAGATCAAAAGGATTTGATAAAAGAAAATGCCCTATAAACAGGGCACTTTTCTTTAGAAGTTATTAATGATGCTTATAACTTCATTTTCTATCATTTCCAAGTAATTTCCTTCCCTATACTCTACTGTTTTCCTCTTTATATCATCTTTAGTAAGACCAATTAAACTTCTTTTAAAGCTCTCTGGGAATTCTATAATCATTCCTCTTAATGAGTTATCTTTATTTATAAACATTGCTGTTGGAATTTTTGCCTCACCTGTCAATTCTCTTAAAAATTCTTCATTCCCCTGCCTTTTAAGTATTTTTACATCAATCCCCAATTTTGTACATAAAAATTGAATAAATGGGAATAATACTAAACAATCAGGACAGTAGTCCTCGGAAAATAGCAAAATATTAAAATCCCTATTAACCTCTAAAAGTGCTTCATTTAAATTTTTTAAGTTATTTACTCTACTTAAAAACTCCCTATGATTTTGGTATTTTTGTTCATCATAAAAGCTTAAATACTCCTCTACCGAAAAGCCCTTAATTTCATCAAACATAATTTCACCACCACACTTTTTAACAATATTATAAACCAAAAATCAACACTATAATAGGGGTTATAAATATGAATTATGAGTTTAAAGCAAGTTTTATCAGTAATGAAATAAACCTTTATAAAATTGCAAACCACTTTGGTATAAACAAAAAATTTAAATGGGAAGAACCCTTGATTTTAGATGACAGAAATCTAAAAGGAATCATACCTCATCCAAACAACAAATATGTATATATATTCCACTTTGGATGTATTGTTTCTGCAAATCTTGCCTTCCACGAACTTAGAGATGTAATTGAATATCTAAAACGTGTAGATACTACTCTTAAAAACAATACTCCTTTTAATTACATTGAAGATTTTAAACTAATACTCGATAATAGAGTAAAAGATGTAGAATTAAACTACGACTCAGTAAAAGTAAATTATTTTAAACCATATTATATGGAGATTATTGCAACTATACTTGCAAAATCCGTAGCACTAAAGAAAATTGAAGTAGATATTGATAACCTTCTTGATGAAATTGAAAACATAATAGAATATTTGGATCACGGAAAGCTACATCTTAGTGATAACCAACTTGCCAAGATGTCTTCAAAGGTACTTCGTTTTAAATACAACACCATATCATACATTATGCTTCTTGATAAACCTGATATTGCTTGGAAGCTTGAAGATGCTGAAGAGTTTTTTATGAACCTTTCAGAACTATTTGAGTTAAAGGATAGATATGAAAAAATCAGACACAAAACAGAGGTTCTGCTTGATATAACTGAAGTATTCACAAGCCTAACCCACGCTAAAAGAGGTACAAAACTTGAATGGATGGTTATTATACTCTTTATAGTTGAAATCGTGATGTCTATAATAGAGAAAATATTATAAAATGCCACCAAAAAAACTTGGTGGCATTTTATCTAAATATCAAATTTGTGACATTGCACCAATTAGAGCACCACAAGCAATCATTCCTAAAACTATTAATGCTAAAGCAACTATATTCATAACTACTCCTGCATTAGCCATACCCATTCCGCCAAGTTCCTGTGGATTTGCTTTAATTCTATTCTTTGCATTTATTCCAAGAATTAGACCAACAACAGCTGTTACTATTGCCAGCCAGCCCAGTATAGGGAAAAATAACATTACAAGAGATACTATGCCAAGTACCATTGATGCAATTGCAAGTCCATCATTCTTCATAATAAAATCCCCCTTTATTATAAATACACTACATTATATTAAAGAGGGATTTTTTTTATACAATATTTTTTATTAATAGATTATATAAATAGATTTACATTAGATTGCTCTGCTTCACCAAGGTATGCTGCAACTCCACCAATTTCTACACCATCTATTAGTTCTTCCTTCTTTATTCCCATAACATCCATTGACATTGAGCAGGCAACAAGCTTTACTCCATTTGCCTTTGCTTGTTCTATTAGTTCCTCAAGGGATGAGATGTTCTTCTTCTTCATTATTCCACGAATCATCTTTGCACCAATTCCACCCATATTCATCTTAGATAGAGCAAGCTTTTTGCTTCCTCTTGGCATCATCTTAGCAAACATCTTTTCTATGAATGTCTTGTTAACCTTAACTGCTGTATCCTTTCTTAAAATATTTAATCCCCAGAAGGTAAAGAACATTGTAACAGGTCTTCCCATTGCTGCTGCACCATTTGCTATTATGAAGGAAGCAATAGCCTTATCAAGGTCGCCACTAAATACAACCATTGTCTTACCTTGTGGTAGTTCTACATTTACAGGCTGTGCCTTGCTCTCTTCTTTTTTGCCCTTCATAACATAGGCAACATAGTCACAGCAAGTCTTTTCAACCCCAATTAGAGTGTTACCTGTTCTTTCACACCAAGCCTTTATATCTGTTGTAAATCCTGAATCAGTTACGTGTATTTCAAGAACGTCACCTTCATTAATTCTTTCTATTTCCTTTTTAACTCTCATTATTGGTCCTGGGCATTGAAGGCCACAGGCATCCACCTTTATTGTATTACCACTTGGCTTAACTTCCTTTTTTTCCTCCATAGGTTCAAATCTTGTCATCTCATCATTTAACTTTGGTCCTTCACCATATTTCATATTATATGCAAGAACCAAATCATACCCACCACTTAAGTTGTATACATCATAGCCCTTTTGAGCAAGTATTCTATATGCAACATATCCTCTTAAACCAATCTTACAGTAAACTATAATTTTTTTATCCTTTGGAATTTCATTTATTCTCTTTCTTAATTCATCTACTGGAATATTTACTGCACCTTCTAAATGTCCACCTTCATATTCAACGTCTGTTCTTACGTCAACTATGAAGTATTCATCTTTATTTATATCTTTTAGTTCATCAGCGTGTATAATCTTCATATCTCCCTTTAGTATATTTGCTGCTGTAAATCCAGCCATATTCACAGGATCCTTTGCTGATGAATAAGGTGGTGCATATGCAAGTTCAAGCTCCTCTAAATCATATACTGTCATTCCAGCTCTTATTGCTGTTGCAATAACATCTATTCTCTTATCTACGCCATCTCTACCTACAATTTGTGCACCAAGTATCTTACCATCCTCTGGTGAGAATAGTATTTTTATTGTCATAACAAAGGCTCCTGGATAGTATCCTGCGTGGGAACCTGAATGTGTATATGACTTAACATAAGGAATGCCTTGTCTTTTTAATATCTTTTCATTGTTTCCTGTTGATGCTGCTGTTAAATCAAACACCTTTATAATTGATGTTCCTTGTGTTCCCTTATATACACTTTCTCTACCACAAATATTATCTGCTGCTATTCTTCCCTGCTTGTTTGCTGGGCCTGCAAGTGGAATTAGTGTGTTTGCACCATTTATATAGTCTTCTACTTCTATTGCATCTCCAACAGCGTAAATATATGGATCTGATGTTCTCATATGTGCATCAACTTTTATTCCACCACGTTCTCCAATTTCAAGTCCTGCTTCCTTTGCCAGCTTAGTTTCTGGTCTTACCCCTATAGCCATTACAACCATATCAGCATTTAATTTCTTACCACTCTTTAAAGTAAGTTCTAATCCATTGTTCTTTTCAAACTTTTCAACGGCATCTCCTACTATTAGTTTTACACCGTTGTCTATCATATGCTTTTCAATCATCTTTGCCATTTCAAAATCAAGTGGTCCCATAACTTGATCGGCAGCCTCAACTAAAGTAACATCTACTCCAATGTGCTTTAGGTTTTCTGCCATTTCTATACCTACATATCCACCACCAATTACAACTGCCTTATTTGGCTTATTCTTTGTAACGTGTTCCTTTATTCTATCTACATCCTCCATATTTCTTAAAGTGTAGATTCCATCTAAATTTACACCTTCAATTGGTGGTACAAAGGGTGCTGCACCTGGTGATAGAATTAAGTAATCATATTTTTCTCTGTAAGTCTTACCGTTTGATACAACTTCAACTTCCTTTGTGTCTCTGAATATCTTTGTAACTTCACTATGTGTTCTAACATCAATATTAAATCTTTGTTCCATTCCCTCTTCTGTTTGAACAAGAAGGTTTTGTCTCTCCTTTATAGTCTCACCAATGTAATATGGAAGACCACAGTTTGCAAAGGAGATATATCCTCCTCTTTCAAACATTATAATTTCTATATTTTCGTCAAGTCTTCTAAGTCTTGCTGCTGCACTGGCACCGCCTGCAACTCCACCTACTATCAAAACTCTCTTTGACATATTATCCTCTCCTTAACTTTGTTATAAACTTCACTAAATTAATCACTATATTGCTATACTATAATTTTATAATATTACAAGTTTCATCAAATGTCAATATACCCTGTAAGGGTAACAAAAATTTTATAATTATATTATTTGCAGTTTTTGAAAAAATAATTATAAGGAGGTGTTTTAGGATGACCAAAATTGCAGTTGACAGCAACCTCAAGAGCATAAAGGACGCCCTCGAAAAAAATGGTATTAATTTTACAGTAATACCTAATAAGAATGCAGGTCAAATAAAACCCTCTGACTTTGATATAGTGATTATATCTGACGAAAACTAATAAGGCGTGCCCTATGCACGCCTTATATGTTATAATTGATATTAGTTTATTGCGACAAATTTTGCGAGGTGATTTTATGCTAAAGGATGTAAAGGCAGTTATATTTGATATGGATGGAACAATAATAGATTCTATGTGGGTTTGGAAGGAAGTTGATGTTGAGTTTTTAAAAAAGAGAGGAATTGAGCTTCCTGAGGACCTTCAAAGAGCAATTGAGGGACTTAGCTTTACAGAAACTGCTGTCTATTTTAAAGAAAGATTTAATTTAAAGGAAAGTATAGAAGAAATAATGAATGAGTGGATGGAGATGGTGGACCACTATTATAGAAATGTAATCCAGGCTAAAAAGGGAGTACATAAGTTTCTTAAATATCTCAAGGAAAATGGTTATCTAATTGGTATGGCAACCAGCAACAATCGTCAACTTGTTGAGGCTGTTTTATCAAGAAATAATATACTTCAATATTTTGATGAGATAGTTACAACCTGTGAAGTCCCAAGGGATAAATCCTTCCCTGATGTATTTTTAGAAACAGCAAAACGATTAAATGTTGATCCTCAAGAGTGTATAGTTTTTGAGGATACAATTCCTGCAGTTCGCGGTGCTCGTGCTGCAGGTATGAAGGTCGTAGGGGTGTATGATGAGAATGGAACTTGTACACCTGATGAACTTAAGGAGATAACAGACCATTTAATTGAAGATTTTGAGGACATAGTTGAGGAATTAAAAAGATAATCATTGTTGGTCTAAATTTTTTTATTAATTTAAGATTAATTAAAAATAAAATTAGAGGCTTAATTATCAATCAAGCCTCTAATTTATTTAAAAATGCTCTCCGTTTTCATAGTATCTATTTTCTTTGTACTTTACAAAAACAACATCTACAGTCTCTGCACCTGTTGCATCCTTTACCTTTTCTGTTATTTTCTTTGCAACCTTATCCTGAACTTCACTCCCTCTATCAAACCAAGCAACCTCTATAAATGGATACATCTTTACCTCTTCTCCATCAAATATAAAATCGGAATTTACAACCTCTAAAACAAAGTAATCCCTTGGACATCCTATAATCTCCTGAAGATTATCTACCAAATCTTTACTTATTGTCTTTACTGTCTCCTTTTCTACTCCCTTAAACCTTAAGTGTGGCATAATATCCCTCCTAAATGTGTATATATCTTTCAAGATATGGTGTTATATTAAATTTTTCTTTAATTGCCTTATATTCATTAATTGCCTTTATGTTTTTATCTGAAACCTTTACTGCTCTAATAAGTAGGTTCTTTGGTGTTTCAAGGGGTGAAATATACTCCACAACCGAAACCTTATATCCTTGAGTTTCAAGGAGTAATGCTCTTACACCATCTGTTAAAATATCTGAAAATCTTGCCCTAAACACACCGTGTTTTATAATTGAGTTAAACTCATCGAACCTATACTGTTCAAGAAGTTCTCTATGACAGCAGGGCACACACATTATGGCCCTTGCATTTACATTTACTGCAGTTCCAAGTGCCATATCCGTTGCAATATCACAGGCGTGAAGGCTGATTACTATATCTATTCTTCTATCTGGTATATATTCATTTAAATCCATACATAAAAACTGCATATTTTTGTAATTTAGCCTCTTTGCAATTTCCTTTGATGCATTTATTACATTCTCTGACCTGTCTATCCCTATAAAATAACAGTTCTTCTTTTTAACTTCCTTTATGTAGTAGTTTAATACAAAGGTTAGGTAGGACTTTCCACAGGCACAATCTAAAACGTTTATGGTATCTATATCACCAAGCTCTTCTATCATAGAGTCAACAAGTTCAACAAAATGATCTATCTGGTTATATTTTCTTATCATATCATTCTTTACTTTTCCGTCTTTAGTAAGTATTCCAATCTCCTTAAGAAGCTCATCTGCCTCTCCTACCCTTATTAAATAATTTCTATTTAATAGAGTGGATTTTGTAAATGCGTGCTCATCATTTTTCTCTTCTTTGCTGTCTACCTGTTTTGTTTTAACATTTTTATTATCTGCATTTAATATAAATTTTTTACCTCTTTCATTTATAACAAACTCAAGTTCATCA
Source organism: Caloramator sp. ALD01 (assembly GCF_000472625.1). Taxonomy (NCBI): domain Bacteria; kingdom Bacillati; phylum Bacillota; class Clostridia; order Eubacteriales; family Clostridiaceae; genus Caloramator; species Caloramator sp. ALD01. Next base: position 6,642 of record NZ_AXAA01000025.1, on the reverse strand, counting down.
TATTTTTGAGCTTGTTCTGCTATGTAGCTTGGTATATCGTCTATTCTAATATTTTCATCCTTGCCATTGAAGTTTACCTTTTGCTCTTCTATGTCTATAACTCCAAAATAATCCTTTGTACCTGATTTAAACCTAAATGTAACATCATTTATAAAGTCCTTGTTCTCCTTTAACCTTGATGTCATTCCCCAGAGCATAAACTTTATCTTGTCACATATTCCTTTGTTCATCTTTCTTCCTCCCTTTTGTTTTGCATCCTAATTATAGCAAAAAAAATAAAGGGAGAAAACTCCCCTTATACAGCCATATACTCAACATTTAGGCCTTCCTGTGCTACATTTTCACATTTTGCTCCAACAACAAATTTTATTGCGTTATTCTCAGCAAACTTTTTGGCATCAGCAAAGAAGCGTACAATATCATCGTTTGATATTATCGCATTAAGGTTGTCTATAAATATTGTTTCTATATCGTAATCTTCGGAAATCATACCGTAGAGGAAGCCTATGAAGCTTTCATAAGAGGAAATGGGGAAATCTGAAATATTTACAAGGCGGATTTTTGAACTTAATTGATACATACCTTCTGAAGAGTTGCTAACATAAACAACGTGACCCTTTGCATCCTGAACAAGTTCATTAGCCATTGAGATTAATTTTTTGGTCTTTCCGGCTCCTTTGTCACCGGTTAATACGTGAACCATTTTAATCACCCCATTTTTTTTATTTACCCTTTAATATAAGGATACTATATTCTGAAAATTTTTGCAATTGAAATAAGTCTTTTTTAGCCTATTTTTATTCTTATCCAAGAAAAATTTTTTATACAATCAAACTTTTTTAAAGCTCAAAAAATAAGTTCCACTTAAATAAGTGGAACTTAAGAAACTAAATAAAAATTAACATCCTCCATACTTTTTTTAAGGCTATCTACAATGCTATCCTCTTCACACCCCTTTGGAGGTTCTCCTAAGATTATATGCCCAACTTCATATTCTTCAGCAAATTTAGTTATAGCACCGCATACATCATTTGACCTTAGAACAGTCATATCTGCTCCTACAGATTTTGATATACCATATAGATATTCTATCGCATCCGCCTGTTTGCTGTTGCCTAAAAAATTTTCATCCTCCCTTGCCACGTGAACAACGTGTAATTCTCCATCTATTTTATCCCTTAATTCCTTTCCCTTTTTAATTAATCTTTCACAAGTCCTTTGTTGTGTAACACATACCATTATATTTTTATCCTTTTTCACATTCATTCCCCTTTCTGGGTATATTATATCTAATAATATTATATAATATTTTCCCTAAACACATTACTATTTTAGCAAATTTTAAGGATTAATTCAAAATCAATCTGTAATTATAACCTTCGTTCCTACAGGAACTAATGGAAATAATCTTTCTATATCTTTGTTATACATCCTAACACACCCATTTGTTATTGCATAGCCTATTGAGGAAGGATTGTTGGTACCGTGTATTCCATATCCCTTGTAAAACCTCATCCACCTTGTCCCAAAGGCACCGCCAGGATTTAAAGCCTTATCAATTATCTTAAACTGTCCCTTTGGTGTTGGTGTTGATTTTTTACCTATTGCGATTTTAAATGAAAAAAACACCTTTTCATTTACAATTAGATACAATCTCCTCTGATTTAGTCTTATTAGAATATATTTGTTTTGAGAAGTTCTTGCTATGCTCTTCTTTATCGGGTTTAAAAACATTTCCATCCCCCCAAAAAGTGCCACCCACGTGAAATGTGACATTATCCATACTTTTCCTATTTTATTATATTATCCTGCTCTATTCCTGTTCCATTATTAACATAATTTTTTATATTTAAAAAAGCCTCCTACAAAATAGAAGGCTTTAAAATATTCCCTTTGCCCTTTCCTTAACAGCCCTAATTTTACAGTTTATATTAGGACAGACTTTGCAGGAATGGCGTCTTTTTACCTTTTCAAGTCTCTCATCCACACCGTGAACATAGGTTAGGGATTTTGGTGGATGAACTGCATAGCCCTTTACTGTGTATATGCTATGCCTTTTATCTATGTTAAGCCTATCGATTATATCCGCCTGATATTCGATAGGTATTTCTCCATCACCTGGAGCAACCCTGCAGGTTATACCAAACCCTAAATCATAAAAATAGTTAAATATATATTCATACATCTGGCTGTTATATTCAAATAGGAGTGTACTTGCCATTACATCCAGCATAACAGCATCTACAAATTTATTTTCACTAAACAAACTGTCTATTCTATCTGTTATTCTTGAACCTAATGTTATAAGGCAGGGTGCTATACCTCTGCACTCTTTAAAGGACTCAAAATCATACTCCTTTGGTTTTTCTATCAGTTTAAAAAATCCAATCGGCTCTATATTATCACAAAGTTTATCTATTAGTCTGTCATATATCACATCCCTGTCCTCTCCACTCGAAGGAAGGTATGCCTCTAAAACCTCAAGGACGTGCTTTTTATCTAAATTCATTTCAAAATTCTTAAATACCTCCATTTAATCACCCCCTTATTCTATTTATTATATTCAAAATGCAAAATAAAAAAATCCTCTTCTTAAAATTTATAGAGGATATAAAGCAACTTTATTTTAAATAGAACCACCCAGATGAGTGTGTTCCATTATATAGAAAATGTCACAATTCACCTGGGTGGCACTTTTTTACTTTATTCTAAAAAGAACTGAGGCTATGTTGGTTGCTCCACTTCCTCCTATGTTTAGTGTTAAACCAGCCTTTGCGTTTTCTACTTGAAGACCTATAGCTTCACCTAAGAGCTGTTTTGCAATAAGAACGTGCATTGAAACTCCTGTTGCACCAACTGGATGTCCCTTTGCCTTCAATCCTCCTGATGGGTTAACAGGCAGTCTTCCTCCAACATAAACATCTCCATTTTTAATTGCCTCAAAGCCTCTTCCTTCTTCTGCAAGTCCCATAGCCTCATATATTAAAAGTTCTGTTATTGTAAAGCAGTCGTGAACCTCCGCTACATTTATATCATTTATTGTCATATTTGCATCCCTTAAAGCCCTTTGAATTGCTGCCTGTGCAGCCTCAAGCTTGTAGTTTGGTCTCTTTCCCTCAACTATTGATAGATAGTCTGATGTGTGTGCAAGGGACTTTATTTCAACAACCTTATCCTTCATAGCAAGTGCCCCTTCTGTTGTTGTTAAAACAACTGCAGCTGCACCATCTGAAACAAGTGAGCAGTCTGAAAGTTTTAATGGGTCTGCTATTAAAGGATTCTTCTCCTGTATTGTTCTTACATATTCTCTTTCATATTCAACGTGCATTTGAGCAAGTGGGTTTGCCATAGCATTTTTATGTGCCTTAACTGTGATGTAGGATAGCATATCCCAAAGTTCCTCTTTAGAGTATCCATACTTTGCCATATATCCCTTTGCATACTCTGCGTAAAGGCCTGGGAAGGAGTATCCCTTTCCACCTTCTTCTGGATAGTAGGATGCCATTGCTAAAACCTCTGTAACCCCTGCAGTTTTTAGAGATGTCATCTTTTCAACGCCAATAACAAGGGCATTTTTAATTCTTCCTGACTCTATTGCAAGCATTGCTTGTTCTATTGCTGTTGATCCTGATGCACAAGCATTTTCAACTCTTGTGCAGGGTTTAAATCTTAAGTCAGGATGAATTTCAACAGCAAAAGGAGCAATGTGTTCCTGTTTATTAAATCCTCCACCACTATAGTTTCCAACATATATTGCATCGATATCCTTAGGTTCAAGCCCTGAATCTTCAATTGCCCTTCTACCCGCTTCAACAAGAAGACTATAAATTGTTTCGTTTTCTAATTTCCCAACCTTTGAATGATAAAAACCAATCATTGATACTGCCATAATATACACCCCTTTGTTTAAAATTTATCAGTTTTTTTATAAAACTATCAGAGGACAGTTAAACTGTCCTCTTAATATCATATTAAGTAAATTATAGTACAATGCCTCCATCTACACTTAAAACAGCACCTGTTATAAAGCTTGCCTCATCTGAAGCCAAGAAGGCATATGCATTTGCTATATCCTCTGGCATACCAAGTCTCTTAAGTGGAGCCTTATCCTTCATCATTTCAAGAACCTTCTCTGGCATCTTTTCTGTCATAGGAGTTAAAATAAATCCTGGAGCTACTGCATTTACTCTAATTCCCTTTTTACCAAGTTCCTTTGCCCAAGTCTTTGTCATTCCTATAACTCCCCATTTAGTTGCAGCATAGTTTGTTTGTCCATAGTTACCATATAGCCCAACAACAGAAGTTGCATTAAGTATTACTCCACTTCCTTGGTCTACCATAACCTTTGCAACAGCTTGACCACAGTTAAATACACCCTTTAGGTTAATGTCAATTACTCTATCCCACTCTGCTTCAGTCATCTTAAGCAATGTATTGTCTGCTGTTATACCTGCATTATTTACAAGGCAGTCTACCTTACCAAACTTTTCAACAGTTAATCTAACCATTTCATCAACCTCTGCCCTGTTTGTAACATCAACCTTAACTCCTATTACATTTTCGCTTATTGCCTTTAACTCATTTACTGCTGTATCAACTTGTTCCTGATTGATGTCACAAATTACTACACTTGCACCTTCCTTTAAAAACTTTTCGGCTGTAGCCTTACCTATTCCCCTTGCCGCTCCTGTAATAATTGCAACCTTTCCTTGTAATCTCATAAGTTTACCTCCTAACTAATAAATAACTTTTGTTACTTATTAGTTAGCAACTTTTATGCCAAAAGTTATAATACGAATAAGCAGTTATTATGTATTATTAAATTTATCCTAAATCTTACAATAGGCCCTTTAGGATGCTTGTTTGATTTTTAATAAAACATCATTCTAATATATAACCCAAATATTACGCCTAAAAATGTTAAATTTATAAAAGTAAACTTATATTTATATTATATATTCTGAAAATTCAAAATAAAAGAGTGCAAAAATTTTTTCTTAGTTTTATCAAATAAACTTATTACATTCGAATAATGTCTATACAGGTTATTATATAAAAAACCCCATAAAGGATTTTGTTTTAAGCTAACTTGCCTAAAAATCCTTTTATGGGGTTTAAAATTAAACAAATAATATTCCATTTAAATTATCTTGGTGGCATAACTGTTGCTATGCCGTCTATTACAACCTTACCCTCTTGATTTATACATTGGGTTCTTAGCTTTATTCTATTCTTTTCCTCTATCTTTTCTATAACTTCTGCCTCTGCCCTTACTGTATCCCCTATTCTAACTGGTGCTAAAAATTTAAGCTCTTGACCAATGTATATTGTACCAGGCCCTGGAAGATACATTCCAAGTACAGTTGATATCAATCCTGAAACTAATATGCCGTGGGCTATTCTTCCCTTAAACATTCCCTTTTCAGCTTCTAACTGGTCTATGTGTGCAGGGTTTAAATCCCCTGTTATTCCTGCAAATAGATATATATCTGTCTCTGATATTGTCTTTTCAAAGGATGCCCTATCTCCTATATTTATCTCATTTATAGTTTTGCCCTTCATAAGCTTACCCCCTTTTTTTTATATATAAAGGTCAACTGCCAAGATGGTCAGCTGCCTACATTACTTCACAGGATTGTCTATAGGCCTTAATTTCCTTAATAAGCTCTGGAACAACCTTATATAGGTCTCCAACTATCGCAAGGTCTGCAACTGCCATAATTGGTGCATCAGAATCCTTATTTATAGCAACTATATATTCACTATCCTGCATACCTGCAAGATGCTGAATTGCACCTGATATGCCGCAGGCAATGTATAGCTTTGGTCTTACTGTCTTTCCTGTCTGCCCAACTTGCCTATCCTTTTCAATCCATCCTGAATCAACAGCTGCCCTTGAGCCTGCAACTATTCCACCAAGGGTATCTGCAAGCTCCTTAAGTAATGTAAATCCTTCCTTGCTTCCTACTCCACGTCCACCTGATACTATAATGTCTGCCTCTGTTATGTCTATCTTCTCCTTCATTGATTTTACTATCTCTTCAATCTTAACCTTTATATCATCCTCTTTTATGTTAATATCAAACCTTTCAACTTCCCCTCTTCTTTCATAATCTGCACAGGGGACGCTAAATACTCCTGGTCTTACTGTAGACATTTGAGGTCTATGGTTTGGACACTCAATTGTTGCCATAATATTTCCGCCGAAGGCTGGACGAGTCATAAGGAGGTTCTTTGTTTCATCATCTACATCAAGGCCTGTACAGTCTGCTGTAAGACCTGTCTTAAGCCTTGCGGCAACCCTTGGGCCAAGGTCTCGTCCTATGTAGGTTGCACCTATGAATATTATCTCTGGATTCATCTTTTTTGCAACTTCGCAAATTGCCTTTGTGTAGGCATCTGTTGTATAGTGTTTTAGGTGAATGTTATCTATTAATATAACCCTATCTGCGCCGTGGTGTATTAGAGTATCTGTGAGTTTGTCTACTTCATATCCAAGAAGAAGNGCCACAACTTCTCCATCAAGTTTATCTGCAATCTCCCTTGCCTTACCTAAAAGCTCAAGGCTAACCTTTTGAAGATTTCCATCCCTTTGTTCAGCAATAACAAAAACACCCTTTTTCATACTATCGCCTCCTTATA